>NZ_JBHTSA010000003.1:0-191669 GCF_042795405.1 Streptomyces sp. NPDC056480
GCCTCACGCCAGAGCGTGGGCGGCCGGCGCCGTCGGAGGCGAGGGCCTGCCGCAGCGCGGCGCCGCCGCTACGCCCGGACCCTGCGCAGCGAGCCCTCCGCGCGAAGGTCGGCGAGCGTCGGATAGCCGTCGACAGCCATGATCAGGTCGGCCTCGGCGAGCAGGGCGCGGAGGACGTGGACGATGCCGTCGGTGCCGCCGAGAGCGAGTCCGTACGCGTACGGGCGCCCGACCCCCACGGCCGTGGCCCCGAGCGCGAGGGCCTTGACGACGTCCGCGCCGCTGCGGACTCCCGAGTCGAAGAGCACGGGGAGGCCGTCGGCGGCGGCGACCACGTCGGGCAGGGCGTCCAGGGCGGGCAGCCCGCCGTTGGCCTGACGGCCGCCGTGGTTGGAGCAGTAGATGCCGTCCACACCGCCGTCCCTCGCGCGGCGGACGTCCTCGGGGTGGCAGATGCCCTTGAGGACGATCGGCAGGTCGGTGAGCGAGCGGAGCCAGGCCAGGTCGTCCCAGACCAGGGGCTTGCCGAAGACGCCCACCCACTCCAGGACGGCGGCGCGCGGGTCCTCCTCGGGGCTCTTGGCCAGGCGGGCGCGGAAGACGGGATCGGAGGTGTAGTTCGCGAGCGCGTGTCCGCGCAGCTGGGGGAAGTTGCCGGTGGCGAGGTCCCTGGGCCGCCAGCCGGTGATCCAGGTGTCGAGCGTGACGACGATGCCCTTGAAGCCGGCGGCCTCGGCGCGGCGTACGAGGCTCTCCGCGAGGTCACGGTCGGTGGGCGTGTAGAGCTGGAAGAAGCCCGGTGTGTCGCCGAGCTCGGCGGCCACGTCCTCCATCGGGTCGACGGTGAGCGTGGAGGCGATCATCGGGACGCCGGTACGGGCGGCGGCGCGGGCCGTCGCCAGGTCGCCGTGCCCGTCCTGGGCGCAGAGGCCGATCACGCCGACCGGCGCCATGAACAGCGGGGACGGCAGACTCAGGCCGAACAGGTCGACGGTCAGGTCGCGCTGGGCCGCGCCGACCATCATGCGCGGCACGAGCCCCCAGGTGCGGAAGGCCGTGGCGTTGGCCTCCTGGGTGGACTCGTCGCCCGCGCCGCCGGCCACGTACGACCGCAGCGAGGGCGGGAGCGCGGCCCGCGCCCTCGTCTCCAGTTCGGCGAAGGTCATCGGCTGGGTGGGCAGGACGCCGAAGAGCCCGTCGAAGTAGATCTCGTGCTGGTAGTCGCCGTAGTGCTGGGGCATGGGGTGACGTGTCCCTTCCGGTTTCTTCCGGCGCGCTCGGGGGCGCCCCGCCGTGGTGGCCCCCATCGTGCCCGCCCCGTGCGCCCGTGACCATGGAACGGCGGACGGGAACGGGCACGTACCGGTTGCGACCGGCCGGTGGTCAGGAGCGCGACGCGGTCCTGCACCCGTCGTCGGGGCTCGCCGGACCGTCGAACGCCGACGTGCTGCGGTCGTACGGGTCGACGGTCTCGCCGTCGGTGGAACCGCCGTCCGCCCCCTGCGTACCGAACTCCGGGGTGAAGTAACCGGTGTGGATGTCGCAGCCGCCGTTGGTCATGTCGACCTTGTACGAGACGAGGGACAGGGTGCCCGCCTCGGTGATGATCTTCGAGGGGTCGTCCCAGTTCACCACGACCTCGCGCCGCGCGATCGTGCGCACGACCTCGTCACCGCCGGCCCCGGCCCGTACGACCGGGTAGACGTAGGTGACGTCGGTGGTCACCTGGAGGGCTCCGCGATCGCCCTCCCGGAACGTCATCCGGCCCCGGGTCTTGACGATGTCGCCGGCCGGGCGGGCGTACGAGGGGTCGAAGCGGCTGAAGAGGAGGAGCGGGTCGTTCTCCTCCGTCGGCGTGCCGAACGCGGCGGCCAGATAGTCCTGGACGTCCTTCTGGTGCGGGTTGATCAGGGCGATCGCCCGGGTGGGACGCTCACCGCGCAGCACGGACGGGTCCAGGCTGGTCGCGACGAGGAAGTCGCGCGTCTGCCGGAGCGCCTTCTCCACCTGTTCCTTGCTCATCCACCCGGTCGCCCGGGCGGCGGGGACGGTGATGCCGGCCGTGCCGTCCGCCCAGCGCACGGCCGGCGAGCCCCTGAACGGTTCGGCGAGCGTGGGGCGTCGGGCCGGCTCCTCGGGCGGGGCGCCGGTCGGACGCCCCGACTCCTGGGCGAGCGGCGGTCCGGACGCCGCGCTCCCGCCGGAGGTGCCGATCATGTCCCACGGGTCCAAGGCCGCGACCAGCAGCGCCCCGGCGGCGAGCAGCCCGACCAGGTACCAGCCCTTCTTGCGCCGGGCAGGGGCGGCGGGCGTGTGGGTACGCCAGCCTTCGGTGCCCGCAGGCTCGTTGCGCAGTCGCTCCGTCACCACCCGGGCCCGCGCGGACGGCTCCTTGGGCGCGTCCGGGACGCCTTCCACGGAATCACGCAGGAACTGCTCCCACACGTCGTCCGGCACCGAGGAATCGCCCTGGTCCCCACCCGTTCTCACACCGCGCTCCTCACATCGCACACGCCCGCGACGGGCGGCCCACCCCCGGGGCAAACGCATGATCCCATGCCGGACTTCGGTGCGTTGAGGCAGGTCAGGCAGTCCACGACGCCCGGTGGCCGCCGCCCGGGCCAGGTTCGGGAGAGGGCGCCGCCGCTCGCGCGATCGGGGTGCCCGGGTGCGACTCAGGTGGTGGGGGCGGGCCAGGGGACGTCCGTCTCGACGGCGACGGTGTAGTCGACCCCGGGGACGGAGAAGCCGTAGAGGCGGCGGACTTCGTCGCTGAACCAGTCGAGGTCGGCGAGTTCGGTGATGGTGTCGCTGGTGGCGTCGTTCCAGCGTTCGGCGACGGCGTTCTGCACGGCGGGGTCGAGTTCCCAGCGGTCGAGGCGGACCCGGCCCTCGTCGTCGGTGTCGAGGGGGCGGGCGCCGGTCAGCTGGTCCCACAGCTCCACCAGTTGACCGATCGGGGCCGTCATGGCCTCGCCGAGGACGCCGCGCAGCAGCCCGACGTACAGGGCGATGCCCGGGATGGCGGTGGAGGACTGGGTGACGGCAGCGGCGTTGACCGAGGTCACGGCCCGACCGCCCAGGGTCTTGCCGAGGCGCTCGTCCAGCGTGCGTGCGGTGGCTTCCAGATGGGCCTTCGCGGCGCCGATGGTGCCCTGCCGGTAGATCGCCGCGGTGAGCGGCGAACCGATGTAGGACAGGGCGACGGTGGCGAACCCGTCGGCGAGCAGGGACCGGTCGGCCAGGAAGGTGATCCACCGTTCCCAGTCGGCGCCGCCCATCACCGCCGCGGTCTGCTCGATGTCGTCGCCCTCGGCCGGTGCCGTGGTGACGTCCTTGACCTCCGGGGCGCCGTGCTCGTCGAAGACGAGGGTCTTGGTGGTGTGGGGCGCGCCGACCGGCTTGAGGACGGAGGCGTACACCTCGCCGGTGTCAGGGTCGGTGCGGCGAGGCGCGGCCACCGAGTAGATCAGGTAGTCGAGTCGTCCGCCGAACCGTTCGGTGAGGAGGTCGGCGACCTGCTCCTTCATGGTGTCGCCGAACGCGTCGCCGTTGAGGAAGACCATGTCCCGCCCGTGCTGTCGGGCGAGCCGTGCGGTGGCGGCGGTGCGATACCAGCCGGCCGTGCCGGTGCGGCGCGCAGGTGCCTTCTCGAAGCACACGCCGATCCCGCGGATGCCGACGCGGGCCAGGCCCGCGATCGTCGCGGCCAGGCCGTACCCGGCGGACGAGCCGATGACCAGTGCCACCGGCCCTTCGCCTCCGGCGGCGGCCGGGGCGGGGACGGCCTCCCACATCTCGTCCACCAGCCGCCGGCAGCCGGCCGGATGGGAGTCGAGGAACAGAAAGCCCCGGTTCTTGGGCGTGATGACGCGTTCGCTCACGTGTGGTGTCCCAGGTGTCGATGCGGACGAGGCCGCGGCGGCGGCCTCGTCCTGCAAGTCTGCGGTCGCGCGGACGAGCGTGGTGATCTTGACCTGGCACAACGATGCGCAGCCCGGCTTGGAGGGTTTCCACTGCCTCAGACGGGGCCGGGACGACCAGGGCCGACAGACGTGAACCGGTCTGTCGGCCATCGGCCGCCGGGGCCCCGGGCCCCTGTCGGGTCAGGCGTACGGGTCGAAGGGGATGCCGGCCGGCTTGGCCTTGGCCAGGTGGGGGGCGAAGTTGCCGTCCTTCAGGCCGAACACCGCGCTGCCGAAGTCGGCCTGGCTGAGCTTGTCGCGCAGGCCGGCCGGGTAGCCGTTCCAGCCGACCAGGCTCGGGAACTGCCAGGCGTGCTGGTGGTTCTCCGGCGGCTCGTCGTTGGAGTTGGCGGGCCGGAAGCAGTGCGTGCCGATGCCGTCCTTGTGGTAGACGACCTTCGGGTGGGTGCCGTCCCAGCGGATCGCGTCCCGGCCGTAGGTGTTGAAGTTGCCGTGGGCGGACGTGGAGACGTACTGCGCCTGGTTGTTCTGCACCCAGACCACGACGTGCTCCCAGTCGTGGCGGTGTCCTCCGAGGCCGCTGCCCCAGACGGCCTGGTCCTTCTCGAAGTACAGGCCGTAGAGGATCGCGCACCAGCCGTTGTTGCACTTGGCGCGCGAGTAGCCGTTGGTCTGGGTGAGGTCCCAGGAGTCACGGCACTGGCCGCTGACGGTTCCGGACGGGTTGAGCCCGCCGTTGACAGTGCCGTCGGGTCCGATCGCGGCGGTGGAGTAACAGCCGTCCGTGTCGTAGTCGTAGGCCGGCTGGAAGGTCTGCTCCAGGCCGTCGGCGTTGGCCGGGAGCGGCGGGGGCGGCGCGGCGAACGCGCTGCCGGGCAGGGCGATGGTCATCGTGAGGGCGGCGGCGAGGGCGAGCGCGCCCCTGGTGGCGTACACCTGTGTCTTCACTGTGTCCCCTGGGTCGGGCGGCATGATTCGACAGGCGTCATCTTGGCATGGACAGTTCATCCCGAGTGGCGTCCGGCCATGAACTCGACGCGTCGCGACGGTGACCGGCCGCCCCGCTCACCGGTCGATGTGCGGCCCATGAGATAGACGAGACGTCTCGTCTCATCTAGAGTGGCCGTCATGACCACCACCGCGTCGCCCGCACACATCGCCATGTTCTCCATCGCCGCGCACGGCCACGTGAACCCGAGCCTCGAGGTGATCCGCGAGCTCGTCGCGCGCGGCCACCGGGTCAGTTACGCCGTCCCCGCCTCCTTCGCCGAGAAGGTCGCGGCGACCGGGGCCACTCCCGTCGTCTACACCTCGACCCTGCCGACCGACGACGACCCGGACGCCTGGGGGACGGAACTGATCGACAACCTCGAACCCTTCCTGAACGATGCCGTGCAGGCGCTGCCCCGGCTCGCCGAGGCCTTCGAAGGCGACCGGCCGGACCTCGTCCTCCACGACATCACCTCCTACCCGGCCCGCGTCCTCGCCCACGGCTGGGGCGTACCGGCGGTCTCGCTGTGGCCGAACCTCGTGCCGTGGGAGGGGTACGAGGAGGAGGTCGCCGAGCCGATGTACGCCGAGCTCAAGGCCTCACCGCGCGGCAAGGCGTACTACGCGCGGTTCGAGGCCTGGCTCGCCGAGCACGGGCTCGACACCGACCCGGACAGGTTCGTCGCCCGCCCGCGTCGCGCGCTCGTCCTCATCCCGAAGGCACTGCAGCCGCAGGCCGACCGTGTCGACGAGTCCGTCTACACCTTCGTCGGCGCCTGCCAGGGCGAGCGCGCCGAGCAGGGCGGCTGGGAGCGGCCGGCGGACGCGGAGAAGGTGGTCCTGGTCTCCCTCGGCTCCGCCTTCACCAAGCTGCCCGGCTTCTACCGGGACTGCGTGACGGCGTTCGCCGGGCTTCCCGGCTGGCATGTCGTCCTGCAGATCGGGAAGTTCGTGGACCCGGCCGAGCTCGGCGAGGTGCCGGCCAACGTCGAAGTGCACTCCTGGGTTCCCCAGTTGGCGATCCTTCGGCAGGCGGACGCCTTCGTGACCCACGCGGGCGCGGGAGGCAGCCAGGAGGGCCTGGCCACGGCCACGCCCATGGTGGCCGTTCCGCAGGCCGTCGACCAGTTCGGGAACGCCGACATGCTGCAGGCGCTGGGCGTGGGGCGGCACCTGCCGATGGACGAGGTCACCCCGGAGCGTCTGCGGAAGGACATGCTCGCGCTCCTCCACGATCCCGAAGTGCCGCGCCGCGCCCGGGAGATCCAGGAGGCGATGGCCCGCGAGGGCGGCACGCGCCGGGCCGCCGACCTGATCGAGGCCGAGCTCACGGGGTCCTGACCCGGGGACGGCCCGTCAGCCCTCGCACGGGGAGACCGTGCGAGGGCTCCGTACGGGAGACCGTGCGAGGACTCCGCGCTGAGAGGCGTACGAGCGCTCCGCACGGAGAGGCGGTACGAGCGCTCCGTACAGGAGACCGTACGAGGGCTCCGTACGGAGAGGCCGTACCGTGCGGGTGACGGGTCGCCGGCTCCGACGGAGGGACTCCGGACGCGCCGCTCGCTCCGCCCGGGTCAGACCACCGCGCCCGAGCGGTCCCGGTCCGCGCCCGCACCGCCCGCCCGCTGCCGCCTCCCGGAGCCGGAAGAGCCGCCCGCCGAGCCGGTCGCGGCCGGGGCCGGGTTCCTGGTCTCCAGGGCCACGGCCAGCGGCATCGCCGTGAACACCGTGGAGGCCATGCCGAGCACGACTCCGGCGAGCAGCGCGACGGAGAAGTCCGTGAGCGAGTCGCCGCCGAGGACGGCGAGCGCCACCAGGACGAAGAGCGCACCCATGCCGGTGTTGACCGTACGGGGCAGGGTCTGTGCGACGGCCCGGTCGGCGAGGTCCGCGAGCGGAACGCCCCCACCGCGCCGCCGCAGCTCCCGCAGCCGGTCGAGGACGACCACGGAGTCGTTGACCGAGTAGCCGACGACCGTCAGGAGCGCGGCGAGGAAGACGCTGTCGACCGGCTTGCCCAGCCAGGCGAACAGGCCGATCACGAGCAGCACGTCCTGGGTCATGGCGGCCACCGCCGCCGTCGCGTACGTCCAGCGGAACCGTACGGTCAGATAGAGGAGTTGGGCCGCGACCGCCAGTCCGAGCGCGAGCAGGGCGTGGGTGCGCAGCTCGCCTCCCAGGCTGGGGCCGATCAGGTCGTCGCGCTCCACCTCCACCGGGCCCGCGACCCGGGTGAGTGCCTCCCGGATCTCCCGCTGTTCGCCGTCCCCGCTCTCCCGGACGCGTACCGACACGTCGCTGTCGCCGGTCGTCTGGACGACGGCGTCGGGGAAGCCCGCCGACGTGATCGCCGCGCGCGCCGCGTCCGCGTCGACGGGCCGCTCGGCCGTGTACTGGACGACCCGGCCGCCGGTGAACTCGACGCCGAACTCCACGCCCCGGACGCCGATTCCGGCGAGGGCCGCCATCAGGAGTGCGGCGCAGGAGAGCAGCCAGCGGCGCCGGTGGGCCATCAGGCGCGGCACCCGGCGGGTCAGCCTGGTGCGCAGCCGGCCGAGTCCCGCCATGCCGGTGACCGCCGGCCGTCGGCGTACGGCGGGCAGACGCAGGGCGAGGTCGGCGAGGAGGCGGGTGATGACCATCGCGGTGAGGAGGGAGGTCACGACGCCGATCGCGAGGGTCACGCCGAAGCCCTTGACGGGGCCGGTGGCGAAGACGAACAGCAGGCCCGCCGCGAGCAGGGTGGTGACATGGGAGTCCGCGACGGCGCTCCACACCTTGCCGAAAGCCGTCGTCAGCGGCCGCCGCAGATCGCGCCCGGCCGTGCCCCTGCCCAGGGCCGCGTACTCCTCCCTCGCACGTTCGAAGACGAGGACGTTCGCGTCGACGGCGATGCCGATGGCCAGGACGAACCCGGCGAGGCCGGGGAGGGTGAGCGTGGCGCCGAGGGCGACGACGGCGGCGTACGAGATCAGGCCGTAGAGGAGGAGCGCGGCGGTCGCGAGGACGCCGAGGAGCCGGTAGACCACCATCACGAAGAGCCCGGTGCAGGCGAGGCCGATCACGGCGGCCCAGGCGCTGGCCCGGATCGCCTCGGCGCCGAGCGTCGGGCCCACGGTGCTCTGCTCGATCGTCGTGACGGGGACCGGCAGGGCGCCGCCCTGGACGAGGGCCGCGAGGTCGCGGGCGTCCTGCGCGGAGAATCCGCCGGTGATCTGCGCGGAGCCGCCGCCGATGCCGGAGCCGCACGGAACGCCGGTCTGCATGGCGGGCGCGGAGACGATGCGGTCGTCGAGGACGATCGCGACCCTTCGGGCCGGGTCCCCGGGCGCCGCGCAGGCGGCGGCGCCGGTCAGCCGGGCCCAGCTGTCGGCGGCGCCGTCGCGGAAGGAGAGGTCGACCGTCCAGCCGCGGCCGCTCGTGGTGTCGAGCACGGCCTCGGCGCTCTTGACTCCGTCGCCGGTGAGGACGGGTGCGGCGAGGTCGAGGAAGCGGCCGGGCGCGTCGGGGTCGGCGAGGACGCGCGGCGTCCCGCTCTTCGCGACCGTTCCGGCCTGCCCATCCGATCCGCTCGAACCGTGCGACGCATCCGGTCCGGCCGGGGGCTGCGCCTCGCCGGTGACGGCGTGGAAGGTGAGCTGGGCCGTACGGCCGATGACCTCGGCGGCCTGGCGCGGGTCGCGGAGTCCGGGGAGTTCGACGACGATGCGGCGTTCGCCGGAGCGGGCCAGCGAGGGTTCGGCGACGCCGAGCCCGTCGACGCGTTTGCGGAGCACCTCCAGGGCCCGGTCGGTGGCCGCGGCGTCGGCGCGGGCGGTGGGTCCGTCCTCGGTCTGGAGGACGATGCGGGTCCCGCCGCGGAGGTCGAGTCCGAGGCGGGGCGGGGTGGTCAGGGTGATCCAGAGGGACAGGGCGACGACGGCGAGCGCGAGCAGCGCACGCCAGAAGGCGGAACGAGAGGACACGGTTACTCCACGGGCGGCGCACGGCGACGGCACGCGTCCACGCGGAGGGTGGGAGCGCGCGCCGGCCGTGCCGGACGTACGGGTGGATCCGCGTCGTGGACCGGTCCGAGGGCATGCCGATGGCCCGGACGGCGACGCGGGGGAACGTCAGCTGTGCCGGGTGGAGGGAGGGCCGCGCGGGGCCCGCGGGTCGTGGGCCGTGCCGGGCGGTGCGCGCTCCCGGCGGGGGTCGCCTGCGAGGACGCCGCGCGCCGGGAGGGAGAGGTCGACGGGGACGACGGCCGTGCCCGCGGGCGTGACGGGGATCCGTGCGGGGTTCTCGACGGCGGCGGGGAGCCGTACGACGGCGGTGGGCGCGAAGTGCGGCTCGGGAGCCGAGGCGCGGGGTCCGGCGCCCTGGGACGCGGCGGGAGCCACGGTCCTGGTCGGGGCCGGTCCGGCCGCGGCCGTGCGGTCGGCCGGCTGCTCCGTCGCCGCGGGAAGGACGAGGAGGGACCAGACCGCGCAGAGCATCGCGGGCAGGAGGGCCACGAGCTGTCGTGTCGAACGTCCCACCGTCGCCCCCTCCCCTGCCGAGTCTGTCCGCGCCCCGGCGTCCCCGGGCCCGGCTGCCGGTTCATCAGAGTAGTCCGCCCCGCGAGGCGTCCCGCCACCGCTCCCCGCACTCATGCGCTTCGGGTACGGGAGCTGAGTACGCGTGCTCATGTGAGGGAACGCCCGGTCCCGCACGATGAGCGGGTCAGCGCCTCGTCCTCGGAGCCAGGGGGCCCTTCGTGCTCAGCCGTCTCGCCGCCCGCGTCGTCCCGTTCTTCGGACGACTGTCCGTCACCGCCGATCCCGGGGCACGTCTCGAACCCGGCAGCATCCTGGTCGTGAACCACACCTCGACGGCCGACCCCGCGCTCGTCCTCGCCGCGCTCCGCAAGCGGCTCGCCGTCGAGCCGGTGCTGCTCGCCACCGCGGGGCTGTGGCGGATCCCCCTGCTCGGCCGGGCCCTGACCCGCGAGGGCCATGTGCCCGTCCACCGCGGCTCGGCCCACGCCGCGGCCGCCCTCGACCACGCGGCCGTGGCCCTCGCCTCGGGGCGACACGTGATGCTGTACGCGGAGGGCCGCATCCCGACGCGTCCGGACTCCGCCGAGAACCCGCCGGAGGCGTTCCGTACGGGCCTCGCGCGGCTCGCCGGGGCCACGGGGCGTCCGGTCGTGCCGATCGGCCAGGCGGGTGCCCGTCGGATCACGTCGGGCGGGCGCGTGAAGCAGATCGCCGGCGTGCTCACCGCTCCGGTCCGCAGGCCGTGTCTGCACGTCCACATCGGGGCTCCGCTGCGGCTGCCCACCGATGTGACCGCCGCGACGGAGCTGGCCCACGGTGCCGTCACCGCGGCGTGGCGGACGGCGGCCGGGGCGCTCGGCGAGCCGGCGGCGACGGCGGACCGGCGGCTCTGACGAGGGACGCGGGTCCGGCCGGAAGGGGCGCGGGGCCCGGCGGAGGGGCGGGCGTTCACCTCCGGGTCCCCCGAGAGTGGCCCCGAGGACTCCCGTTGTCACCGATCAGCGCTCTACCATGCGGTGGTTGTGCGTGAGCACGCACAACGGGCGTCAGGGGGAGGCGCGATGGCGGTACGACCCGTACGACAGGCACGAGCGCAGGACCGGATACCGGACGACATACCGGACCGGGTCCCGAAGGATCTGCCCGGTGGGGTGGAGCTGTACCACCTGAGGCCCGACGGCGGCATTCTGCTCGCCGACCGGGAGGGCAGCCGGGAGCTCGGTCCCGAACGTGAGTTCCTGCGGTTCATCGACGACGGGCAGTTCGCGCACTATCTGGTCGGGGACGCGGGGACCTCTCCCGAACGGCCGTCGAACGCCACCGTCAAACTCGGGGTCGTGGGCCCGCGCAGCGCCTTCACCCCGCACGCGCACGGCGGCGAGCACTTCGTCCTCAGCCTCGGACATGCCTCCTGCGGGCTGTACGACGAGGCCCGCGGGCGCGTCACCGACGTCCCGCTCGCGCCGGGCATGCTGATCCGGATCCCGGAGATGATGCCGCACTCCTTCGCCAACCGCGGTGACTCCCCGCTGACGATCCTCGCCGCGAACACCGGCTACGGGATCGACCACGAGGACTACGCGATCACCGCGGCCGAGGCCGAACGGCGGGCCCAGTCCCCCGGCGGGCCGCCCGCAGGGGGCCGGACGGCCCTGGCCGCCGAGCCCGTCACGGACTACCGGGCCCTGGCCGCCGAACTCCGCGACATCGAGCGCGCCCAGCGGGTCCACGGCATCGCCGCCACCACGGTCCGCGAGCGGCTCGCCGCCCGGCTGCGCCGGGTGGCCGCCGCACTGGAGGTGCCCAGGTGATCTGTCCGCACTGCGAACGCAACCTGCTCCGCAAGGAGCGGACCGGCAACCGCTGCACCCACTGCAAGCGCTCCTACGCGCTGGACCCCAAGACCAACCCGCTCCGTCTCAACGACCTCCGGGTACGCCGGATCACCGCCGCCCTCACCGACGGGGGCCGGATCGGGATCGTCCCCGACCAGCTCTGGTACGCCCTCTCCCGCAAGCGCCTCAGGGACAGCGAGTTCGGGCAGGGCTGCATGGGCGCCGCGTTCGTCGTGGCCGGCTTCGTCACCGTCATCGCCTTCTTCGCCGAGGCACCCGTCCTGCTGATCGGCTCCGCCGTTCTGCTGCTCGTCGGTCTGGGCATCTCCGTGGCCCGGGCCCTGGGGGCGGGCAAGGGTGTCCCGCCGGTCGTCCGGGAGGGCTTCCCCGCCCTGGTGCTCTCCCCCTGGCGGTCGGTGTACGGGACGCTCCCGCCGGGTGTGCTCGACCCCGCCGGCCCCGAAGCCGGCCCGCCGGACCCGGCGGGTGCGGCCGGCCCGACCGGGGTGCTGGTCTGCCCCGACCGCGCCGTGGTCGCGTTCCTCGTCGCCGACGGACTGCCCGCCCGCCACGGCCTCGCGGTGGTCCGGAGCGCGGCCGAGGCCGCGGCGCTCCCGTCGAAGGGGCCGGTGCTCGTCCTCCACGACACCGACGCGGACGGAGAACTGCTCGTACGGGGCCTCAGGGACGCGCTGCCCGGCCGGACGGTCGTCGACGTGGGACCGCCGCTGCGCACCGTACGGGCCCTGCCTCAGGCCGTTCCCTACCGGGACCCGCGGCGGAGGCCGAGCCCGGCGGACATGCGGATCCTCACCGCACTCGGGACGTACACCCCCGAGGAGCTGAAGTGGCTCGGGCAGGGCTGGCGGTTCCCGCTCGTCGGACTGCCCCCGGCCCGGCTGCTCGCGGTCGTCGACCGGGTCGCCCGGCAGGTGTCGCACGGGGTCGACCCCGACCGGCGGCGCGCCGCCGACCTGGGTTTCCTCACCTGGCCCGAGGCCGCGGAACCGGACCCGGCGGGTGGCCGGTGATCTGCCCGCACTGCGCCGCCCAGCTGGCGGCCAAGGAACGGACCGGGCAGACGTGCTCGCGGTGCGAGAGCCGGTTCGCGCTCGACCCGAAGCTCCACGGCCGGGGCATGCACGACCTGCGGATCCGGCGGATCGCCGAGCGCGCCACCGACGGCGGACGACTGAAGGTGACCCTCACCCAGCTCTGGTACCTCTCCCGGGTGTCCACCTACGTCTGGGACGCGAAGCCCGCACGCGGGATCCGGCCCGGCGTCCGGTGGCTCGTCGCCGCGCCCCTCGCCGTTCTCCTCCTCGTCGTCGGCAATCTCGTCCACGGCGTGGTGGGCGCGATCTGCGTCCCCGCCGCGGTCGTCGTCGTGGTCGTGGCGTCGTCCCTGCGGTACAGGCCCGCGAGCAAGGCATGGTGGAGCATCACCCCCTCGGAGTCCGCGTTCCGGCAGGCGATGACCGGGCCCTGGCGAACCGTGTACAAGCGGCTGCCACCGGGTGTGGTGGACGACGACCCCCGCAGGCCCGCACCCCGGGAGTCCGCCGGCGGCCGCCGCGAGGCCGTCCTCCTCTGCACCGACCACGCGGTCGCCGAGTTCCTCCGGGTCAACGCCGTCCCCGCGCGGCTCAAGGCACGGCTCGTCGAGGCCGAACCGGCCGCCGCGCACGAGGCGCTGGCGGACGTGCCCGAGGGGCTCCCGGTGGTGGTGCTCCACGACGCGAGCGCTCTGGGGGCGCTGCTCGCCCCGCTGCTGCGCCTCGCCCACCCGGGCCGGGTCGTGGTGGACGCGGGCCTCCCGGTCTCGGCGGTCAGGACCCGCCTGGGTGCCGTGCACCGGGTCTCGACCACGTCCACGGTGGACGCCGCGGACCTCCGTTCCGTCGCCGGCCTGTCCGAGGAGGACGCCGCGTGGCTGGCCGGGGGCCGCTGGAGTCCGCTCGCCGCCGTCCCGCCCCCCGTCCTGGAATCGGTCGTCACGGCGGCCGTGGAACGTGCCCTGTCCGCCCGCCCCGCCGAACTCCGCTCCACCGACGGCTTCCTGACCTGGCCGGCCGAGGCGCCGGCGCGGGCCGGCGGCCCGTCCCGTACGAAAGGCGCCACGGCCGGATGAGCCAGCGACACCTCCCGTCCCCGCGCACCGGCCCGACCACCGGGACCGGACAGCACGCCGGACAGCACGCCGGGGTCAGCCGGGCCGCCGGCGACGGACAGGCCGCCCGCACCGGCGGTCGCCCCGTCCTGGGGTTCGCCGCCCGCACCACGGTCGGGGTGGCCGACCGGGCGATCACCGCCGCCGCGGCCCGAGCAGGGGCACCCGGCGGGCTGCGCTTCACCGAGCGCCAGCTGTACTACGAGACCTGCCGCGTCCTGAGCCCCGGCTCGACGCTCCTGAGGGGCCGGGTGCCCGGCACCCCCGCCCCGGTCCTGCGGCTGCCCGTGTTCACCCGCGCCCTGGAGGCGCGCGGCCGGGAGACCGTACCGGGACTGCTTCCGCCGCTGCCCGCGCGGGTGGACCCGCCCCGGTCGCACGGCCCGTCGGGGTCGTCGCGGTCGCCGGAGTCCTCCGAACCCGACCTCTACGCCTACGGGCTGCCCCGGCTGCTGCTGTGCCAGGACCGCTCGATCGCCGGGATGCTGCTCGCCAACCACGTCCATCTGGAGGCGGCCTGCCCGGTCTTCGCCGCCGCGGACGCCCTGCCTCTCGACCCGCTGCTGCTCGCCGCCCTGCAGCGGGCCGAGGGCGCCACCGTGTACGTCCTGCACGACGCGAGCCCGGCCGGGCTCGCGTTCCCCGCCCTGGTGCGGGCCGGTCTGGGACCGGTGCCCGGAGTGCGGGTGGTGTCCCTCGGCCTTGCGCCCCGCCACGCGGCAGCGCTGCGCCTGCCCACCGGGCGGGGCCGTACGCCCGGTCCCGCCGCCCTCGCCGCCCTGCCCGCCGCACTGCGGCCGCGGGAGGCCGACTGGCTGGCGGAGGGACGGTTCGCCGAGGTGGCGGCCGTGCCCCCCGACCGGCTGCTGCGCACGGTCCTGCGCCTGACGCGGGGGCCACGACCGCCCCGCGACTCCCTCTGGAGCGGACTGCGCGGACTGCGCGGAACCGGCTTCATGACCTGGCCCGCCGCGTGACCCGTCCCGGCGCTCCCTCCCACCGACCCGAGGTACGCACACCATGAACCGTCCCGAAGAGATCGGCTACGCGGACGAACTGCTCGCCGACGGCACCGTCCACCGCCGCTACGAGAACGGCCTGGAGGAGTGGCGCCGCCGCACCTCCGGCCACCCGCACCTGGTGCACTGGCACGACAACCGCGGCGCCTCCGGCACCGACGAGCTGCTCGGCGACCGCATCATCAAGCGCAGCCTCGCCGACGGCACCGTCACCTACGCCCGGGACATCGGCTACGGCCGCACCCTGTGGGCCCGCGGCGAGAAGGTCCTGGTCAACCGGAGCTCCTTCGGCGGCCGGATGGGCGTGCTGCTCGCGGGCCTCGGGGTGGCGACCCTCGCGATCACCGCCGCCCAGCTGCCGCCGCTGAGCATGTCCCCCGAGCAGGAGGAGGCGCTGCGGCAGCAGCAGGCGCAGGCCCAGCAGTCCGGCGGAGGCGGCGGCGACAGCGGTGGCTCGGGGTACTCCGACGACGGCTCGGAGGGGTCCGAGGGGTCCGGGGACGGGTCCGGGGACGGGAACGACTGGGACGCGAACTGGGACGGCGAGGGGGACGCCTGGAACGACGACGACTTCGGCTGATCCACGCCCCGGCGCCCCTTCGCGACCGGCACCACCGGCACCACCCGCACCACCGGCATCACCCGCGCCACCCGCACCACCCGCACGACCGGCAACACCAGGAGAAGGAGCAGTTCGTGGCACGTCTGTGCGCCTGTCTGGCCGCCACCACCGGGCAGGCCCGCGCCCATCTCGACACGATGGGCGCCCTCGGCCCGGGCCATGTCCCGGCCGAGGTCCCCGGCGCCGAGCTGTCGCTGCTCAGCGGTGAACACGGCCGCGCCGAGGGCCCGTTCACCGCGCACGGGCGGACGGCCGTCGGAGAGGTCACCCTGCACAACCGCCCGGTGCTCCTCGCCGCGCTCGCGAAGAGGGCCGCTCCCCCGCCGCCCGACTGCCCGGACGGCGAACTGCTGCTCCACTGCTGGGCGTTGCTCGGGGACGCCGGGGTGGCCCTGGCCGAGGGAATGTTCGTGCTGGCCGTACTCGACGGCCCCGACCTGGTCCTCATCCGTGACCACGTCGGTGCCCGCACCCTGTTCTACGCGCGGGCCGAGACCGCCTGGGCGGCCTCCACCTCGCTGCGTGCGCTGCGCCGCTGGCCCGCGCTCGGCACCTCGATGAACCTGTCGGCGGTCCGTTCCTTCCTCACCTTCGCGTACCTGCCGGGCGAGGAGACCCTGCTGACCGGCGTACGGGAGGTGCTGCCGGGCCGGGTGCTGCGGCTGCACCGGGACGGGACGTCGACCGAGACCGTGCACTGGGAGCCCCGGGAGCGGATCGAGGAGCCTCCGCCGGAGGACCCGAGCGGCCATGTCACCGCGTTGCGGGACCTGTTGGAACGGGCGACGGCGAGCCGGCTGCCCGCCGGCGAACCGGCCGCCGTGCTCCTCTCCGGCGGGATCGACAGCTCCCTGGTCACGGCCCTCGCGGCGAAGCTCCACAGCCACCCGGTGCACACCTACTCGATCAGCTTCGGCGACGACCTGCCGAACGAGCTGGGCTACTCGGGTCTGGTGGCCGCGCACTGCCACACCCGCCACCGGGTCCTGAACGTCTCGGGCGCGGCCGTGGCCGCCCGTCTCGCCGAGGCCGCCGCCCTGCTCGACAGCCCCGTCGGCGATCCGCTGACGGTACCGAACCTGATGCTCGCCGAGGCCGTGGCCGCCGACGGCGCCTCCGTGGTCCTCAACGGCGAGGGCGGGGACCCCGTCTTCGGCGGGCCGAAGAACCTGCCCATGCTGGTCCAGGAGATGCACAGGACTCCGGGCGCGCCCTGGGACGAGGACCGGGCGACCGCGTACCTGCGCGCGTACCGCAAGTGCTGGACGGACCTGCCGGACCTGCTGACGGCGCCGGCGCTCGACGCCCTGCGGGAGGCCCCACCCCTGGAGCGGCACGTGGCGCCGTATCTGACGGCCGCCGGCGGCAGCCCGTACCGGATGGGACACCTCCTCAACCAGCTGCTCCACTGCAACCTGCGGACCAAGGGCGCCCACCACATCCTCACCAAGGTGGAGCGGTTGACGTCCTCCCAGGGGGTGGAGGGCCGTTCGCCGCTGTTCGACCGGTCGGTCGTCGACCACGCCTTCGCGACCCCGCCGGCCTTCAAGCTCCGGGGCACGGCGGAGAAGTGGATCCTCAAGGAGGCGGTACGCGACCTGCTCCCGGGCACGGTGGTCGACCGGCCCAAGAGCGGGATGCGGGTGCCCGTCCAGCAATGGCTGACGGGCCCGCTGCGCGATCTCGGCCAGGACCTCCTCCTCGGTCCCAGGTCTATGGAGCGCGGTCTGTTCCGGCCGGAGACGGTCCGGGCCTGGCTGCGGGGCGAGGGCGCGCTGCTGCCCCGGCAGGGCGGCAAGTTGTGGCTGGTGCTCACCCTGGAGCTCTGGCTGAGGTCGTACGACGTGTGAACCCGCACCACCCCGATGGACGAAAGGCCCCCGCATGACCAGCGACGCAACCGGCACACCCGCCGTGTCCGAACTGACCGACCCCCGTACCGGGGCGCCGCGGGGTACGGCCGCGCTGTCCCGGCTGCCCGAGGTCCGGGCGGCCGTGACCGGCGCGCGTGCCGCCCTGCCCGGCTGGAGCGCCCTCACGCCCAAGGACCGGGGCCGGCGCCTCGACCGGCTCGCCGGTCTGATCGAGGAGCACGCGGCGGAGTACGCGGCCCGCGAGGGGGCCGGGACCGGCAAGCCGGTGGCGGAGACGGCGGGCGAGATCGAGCAGGTCGCGGACCTCTTCCGCTTCTTCGCGACGGCGGCCAGGACCCGCACGGCACCGGCCGCGGGCCTGCTGGTGGCGGGCCACGAGAGCTGGGTGCGCTGGGAGCCCGTCGGCGTGGTGGGTGTGGTCGTGCCGTGGAACTATCCGCTGCTCATGGCGGCCTGGCGGTGTGCGCCGGCCCTGGCGGCCGGGAACACGGTGGTGGCGAAGCCGGCCGAGACGACCCCGGACAGTCTGGAGCTCCTCGCGGAGCACGCCGTGCTCGCCCTGGGCCCCGGGGTCCTCACGCATCTCCCCGGCGACCGGGAGACGGGCCGGCTGCTCGTCGAGTCGGCGGTGGACATGGTGGCGTTCACGGGCAGCGGCCGGGCCGGGGCGGACGTGGCGGTCCGCGCCGGGACGCGGCGGGTGAGTCTGGAACTGGGCGGCAACGCTCCGGCGATCGTCCTCCCGGACGCGCCCGGCGACACCTGGGAGTCGCTCGCCGACGCCGCCACGTACAACGCGGGGCAGAGCTGCGCCGCTCCGGCACGGGTCATCACCCTGCCGGAGAACTACGAGGCCGCCGTCGCCGGACTGTCGGCGGCGATGGCCGCCCGGGTGGCCGGACGGGACTTCGGCCCGCTCAACAACCCCGGCCAGACGGAGCGTTACGACCGTCTCGTAGCCGCGTCCGACGCCAAGCGCGACATCGTCGCGGACATCGCCCCGGCGCCGGGCGAGGAGGCGGGGCACTGGCGGCCCGCGCGGGTGCTCGCCGACCTCCCGGACGACGACCCGGCGGTCACCGAGGAGGTGTTCGGCCCGCTCCTCACCGTGCAGCGGGCCGACGGGGTGGAGGCCGCGCTCGCCCTGGCGAACGGAGTCCCGCAGGCCCTCGCCGCGAGCGTGTGGACCACCGACCTGACGACCGGTCTGGAACTGACGGCCGCGCTGGACGCGGGCGAGACCTGGGTCAACTGCCATCTCGTGCAGACGGCGGAACTCCCGCACGGCGGCCGCGGCGCCTCCGGCCACGGCACCGACCTGAGCACGCTGGCACTCCAGGAGTACCAGCGGCCGAAGACGGTCACGGTCCGGGTGGGACGCCGGGCCTAGGAGTCGTACCACTCGGAGACCGGAGCCGTCCTTCCCGGAGACCGGAGTCGTCCTTCCCGGAGACCGGAGTCGTCCCTCGCAGAGACCGAAGCCGTCCCTCGCGGAGACCGGAGCCGTCCTTCTCGGAGACCGGAGTCGTCCCTCTCGGAGAAGACCGGCGATTCTGCCGATGCCCGTGGGACGTGGCGGCCGGACAGTGGCCGGGCCAGTTCACGGCGTGGCCGCCGTCCGGACGCCCGGGCGGCCGTCACCCCACGACACGAGAGGACGACTCCGTCGTGACACGACACTTCGGCGCGGCCATGGCCGCCGCCTGTCTGACCCTGCTGCTCGCCCCCGGCGCCCAGGCCGCCGGCTCCGCTCCCGCGAGCACGGCGGCGGCCGCGGGCAATCCGTACGAGCGCGGCCCTGCGCCCACCCAGTCGAGCATCGAGGCGCTGCGCGGCTCGTACACCGTCGGCGAGACGACCGTCTCCTCGCTCGCCGTCAGCGGCTTCGGCGGCGGAACCGTCTACTACCCGACGTCCACGAGCGACGGCACGTTCGGCGCCGTGGTGATCTCGCCGGGGTTCACCGCCTACCAGTCCTCGGTGGCGTGGCTCGGGCCGAGGCTGGCCTCCCAGGGCTTCGTGGTGTTCACCATCGACACCCTGACCACGGTCGACCAGCCCGACAGCCGTGGGCGGCAGCTCCTGGCGGCACTCGACTACCTGACCCAGCGCAGTGCCGTGCGGGGCCGCGTCGACGCGAGCCGGCTCGGTGTGATGGGGCACTCGATGGGCGGCGGCGGCACCCTCGAAGCTGCCAAGGCCCGGCCGTCGCTCAAGGCCGCCGTTCCCCTCACCGCGTGGAACACGGACAAGACCTGGCCCGAGATCACCACGCCCACGCTGGTCATCGGCGCGGACGGCGACACGATCGCCCCCGTCGCCACCCACTCCGAGCCGTTCTACGAGAGTCTGCCCGGCTCCCTCGGCAAGGCGTACCTGGAGCTCAACGGCGCCACGCACTTCACCCCGAACTCGTCGAACACGACGATCGCGAAGTACAGCCTCTCCTGGCTCAAGCGGTTCGTCGACGACGACACCCGCTACGACCAGTTCCTGTGCCCGCTGCCGCGGCCCGGTCTGACGATCGACGAGTACCGGGGCACCTGCCCGCTCGGTTCCTGACGCCCTGTGCACCGTCACAGAGCCCGGTTCCCGGGTCTGGGCCACTGCCCAGACCCGGGAACCTACCGCCGTTCCGTACGGCTCGGTAACGTGACCGCCGTGAGCGGAGCGACGCACCCCGCAGGCGGCCCGCGGCTCTACGACCGGACGGCCGAACTCGCCGCCGTGGCCCGCCTGTCGGCCCGTGCGGCGGCCGGACGGGGCGGCGTCCTGTTCGTCACCGGCAACCCCGGCGAGGGGCGCACCGCCCTCCTCGCCCGGGCGGCGTACGACTTTCCCGGCAGGGCGTACCGGGTCTCCGCGCCCCACCACCGGGGCCCGTGGAGCGCGGCGCGGGCGCTGTTCACGGAGCTCGCCGCCACCCCGGCGGCCGGACGCCGGGCCCTGCGGCTCGCGCGGAGCGAGGGCGGGTTCGCCCGGGCCGTGGCCGCCTTCGCCACCGAGGTGGAAGCCGTACTGATCTGTGTGGACGACCTCCATCTGTGGGACGCGCATTCACGGGCCGCCCTCGCCGCGGCCTGGCGGGAGACGGGCATGCGGAGGCCGGGCCGGGTGGGGTGGCTGGTGTCGGCCGCGCGCCACCACCGGTTCCCCGAGGTGTCGGCGGCGGAGACGGTACGGCTGGGCAGACTGACCACGTCAGGGGCGCGGGCGCTGCTCGACGACCTGTGCCCGGGGGCCGCCGCGGCGCCGGTCGGGGAGCGGCTGCTCGACGAGGCGGCCGGGCATCCCGGCGTCCTGGCCGCGGCGGTACGGCGCCTGACCGCGCCTCAGCTCTCGGGGGCCCGGCCCCTGCCGCGGCCGGCGGTCGACGACACGGTCCTGACCGAGGTGTACGGAGGACTCCTGGAGCGCCTCCCCGCGGCCTCGCGTCGTCTGCTCGCCACGGTCGCCGTGGTGGCCCTGGCGGGCCGCGCGGGGGCCGGGGCCGACGGTCTGAGCACGGTGGCGTACGGGGTCGGTGGCGGTGGCGGGTCGGCGCCCGTCGGGGCGCGCGGTACCCGTGCCCCGGCCGAGCCGCTGGAGGGGCTGGTGGCGGACGGGCTGCTGCGCCGCCGCAGGGGCGGGGCGGTCGGCTTCGAGGACCCTTTCCTCGGGCGTGCCGCGCTCGCCTCGGCCCGGCAGCCCCGGCGGGGCAGGACCGGGGGGGGGGGCGCCCGCGCGGCGGGGGGCGCGCCCCGCGGCCACAACGGCCGGGGGCACCGCCGAGATGCCTACGGCGGACGGCCCGGTCACGGGCGCGGCTCCCCTCTCGGCCCACCCGCCGGCAGGGGCTGCGCTCGCGCGGGGGGAGGGGCACCGTGCCGACCGGCTGGGGCCGTCCGCCGCCGTGCGCGCGCTCTCGCCGGTCGCCCTGGGCCGTGCGCAGCTGGTCCGGGGGCTTGCGGCGCTGGCCGGCGGCCCGGTCATGGACGCCCATGAGGCGCTGCTGCAGGCGGCGGAACTGCTGCGGGGGCGGGCGCCGGTGGAGGCCTCCGACGCCCGGTTCCTGGCGATGGAGGCGGCGTGGGCGGGCGGCGACGTGGAGGCGTGCCTGGCCGCCCTGGACGGCGGTGAGGACGTGAGTGGCCTGGAGCGCGACTTCGCCGACGGGCTGAGCGCCGCGTTGACCGTACGGCTGGACGACGCCCGTACGGCTCTGGCGCGGGTGGTCGCCGGCGACGGAGGCGCGGACGATCCCCGGCTGCTCCTCCGGGCCGGGGCGGCGGCGCTCGTCCTCGGCGACACCACCGCGGCGGCCCGGATCCATGCCCGCGCCCTGGTCCGGGCACGGGCGGAGCACCGTACCGCGCTGCTGCCCCACGCGCTCGAACAGCTCGCGTACGCCGAACTGCGGGCCGGCCGGTACAGCCGGGCCGCGCGAGCGGCGCGGGAGGGGCTGCGGACGGCGGAGGCGACGGGCCAGCACAACGTGGCGGCCCACCAGCACGCCGTACTTGCCCTGGTGGCATCGGTGGAGGGCGACGGGCCCGCGGTGACGGAGCACGCCGGCCGCGCGCTCGCGACGGCGGGACCGCACGGGCTCGTGCAGGCCGCGACGCTCGCGGAGTGGGCGCTGGCGCGGGCCGAAAGGGGCCGGGGTCTGGCCGCCCAGGCGGCCGCGCGGCTCGTGCCGTTGGTCCGGCCGGGTCCCCGGGGCGGTCACTTCGCGCTGCGCATGCTGGTGGTCCCCTGCTTCGTGGAGACCGCGGTCGCGGCCGGCCGGGACGCGGAGGCGCGGGACGCGGCCGAGGAGTACGCGGCGTGGGCCGCGCTGGGCGTCGACGGTCCCGCGCGGGCGCAGTCGGCACGCTGCCGGGCGCTGCTCGCGGAGGGCGAGGCGTCGGCGTACTGGTTCCGTGAGGCGGTGCGCCGCCACGACAGCTGCGGGAACGACTTCGAGCGGGCCCGCACGCTTCTCGCGTACGGCACGTGGCTGAGGCGCCGCCGTAGGCCCGGGGACGCGCGCGGTCCGCTGCGCGACGCCCTGGTGACCTTCGAGCGGGCCGCCGCCGAGGGCTGGGCCGAGCACGCGCGCTCCGAACTCCGTGCCACGGGAGGCGCATCGGGCGGGGCGGCGGACCCGGCGGCGCTGCGCGAGCTGACCCCGCAGCAGCAGCGCATCGTCCGCCTCGTCGCGCGGGGCGCCACCAACCAGGAGGTCGCCGACCATCTCTCCCTCAGCCCCCGCACCGTGGACCATCATCTCCGGGGCGTCTTCGCCCGGTTGGGCATCCGGTCCCGGGTCGAACTCCCGGGCGTGGTGGACGGGTGGGACGCGGACCGGGAGGACCCTGCGCCGGCGGCCGCGCGGCCGCCGGGCCGGTGACCCGGCCCCCGGCCGGGCGGCGGGTGATGATGAGGGGATGACACCCTCCTTCGAAGAACTCGTCGCGGAGGCCTCCGAGGCGTCCGTCGACGGCTGGGACTTCTCCTGGCTCGACGGCCGTGCGACGGAGCAGCGGCCCTCCTGGGGTTACCAGCGGATGCTCGGCGACCGGCTCGGGCGGGCCTCGGCCGGCCTCGACGTGCAGACGGGCGGCGGGGAGGTCCTCGCCGGTGTGCCGACGCTGCCGCGGACGATGGTGGCCACCGAGTCGTGGCCCCCGAACCTCGCGCGGGCCACCGCGCTGCTGCACCCGCGGGGAGCCGTCGTCGTCGCGGATCCCGACGAGCCTCCGCTGCCCTTCGCCGACGCCGCGTTCGACCTCGTGACCAGCCGGCACCCCGCCACGGTGTGGTGGGCGGAGATCGCCCGCGTCCTGCGGCCCGGCGGCACCTACCTCGCCCAGCACGTCGGTCCCGCCAGCGTCTGGGAACTGGTCGAGTACTTTCTGGGCCCGCAGCCGGAGGCGGCCCGGCACCGGCACCCCGACGACGAGAGCGCGGCGGCGCGCGGCGCCGGTCTCGAGATCGTCGACCTCCGCTCCGAGCGGCTGCGGATGGAGTTCCACGACATCGGCGCCGTCGTGTGGTTCCTGCGCAAGGTCGTCTGGATCGTGCCGGGGTTCACGGTGGAGTCCCACCTGCCGCGGCTGCGCGCACTCGACGCGCAGATCCGCGCGGAGGGCCCGTTCGTGGCGCACTCCGCGCGGACCCTGATCGAGGCGCGCAGGCCGGAGCAGGTCTAGCGCTCCAGGTACGCGGCGCGGGGGACGGCGCCGGACACCAGGGGGGCCATGTGCGCGCGGTAGCGGGGCGACAGGGTCTCGAGGGAGGTGATCTTCTCCAGCGGGATCCAGTCGAGGCCGATCTGGTCGATGTCCTGCTCGGTTCCTCCGACGAGTTCGGGGCTGCCGTCCACGGTGCAGAGGAAGACGACTTCGACCCGGTGGAAGTTCTCGGAGCTGAGCGTGCCGGGGTCCTCGGTCCAGCCCTCCAGGACCCAGAGCAGCGGGCCGACCCGCACGGTGAGCCCGGTCTCCTCGTGCACCTCGCGGCGGAGGGCGTCGGGCAGCAGCTCGCCGGTCTCCTGGCCCCCGCCGGGGAGGAAGTGGCACTCCCGGCCGTTCCAGAGGTTCCGGGTGAGCAGGACGGACCCCTCGTGCAGGACGACGGCCTTCGCGGAGGTGCGGATGCGGGTGGGGACGGTCATGGGGGTCTCCTCGGTCCGGGCGGTCGGCCACCCCGGCAGCATGCCCACCCCGGACGACGGCATGCCGCGCCCCGATCGGCCGCGGCGGCGGAGGCGCGCCGTCCGGGAGGGTCAGAAGACCGACAGGCCCGTGATGGTCGTGAAGCGGTCGAGGGCGGTCACGCCGGCCACCGAGTTGCCCCGGTCGTCGAGACCCGGGCTCCAGACGCAGAGCGTGCAGCGGCCCGGTACGACGGCGACGACCGCTCCGCCGACACCGCTCTTGCCCGGGAGGCCCACCCGGTAGGCGAAGTCACCGGCCGCGTCGTACGTGCCGCAGGTGAGCATGACGGCGTTGACCTGCTTGGCCTGGCTGCGGGTCAGCAGCCGTGAGCCGTCGGCGCGCAGGCCGTGGCGGGCCAGGAAGCCGGTGGCGAGGGCCAGGTCGGCGCACGACGCTTCGAGGGAGCACTGGCGGAAGTACTCGCGGAGCAGGTCGGGCACCGGTCCCGTGATGTTGCCGTAGGAGGCCATGAAGTGGGCGAGGGCCGCGTTGCGGTCGCCGTGGGCGGCCTCCGACGCGGCGACGCCGGTGTCGAAGGCCAGGTCCGGGTTGCCGCTCTCGGCGCGCAGGAAGGCGAGCAGGCTGCCCGACGCGTCGCCGGTCAGCCGGTGCAGGCGGTCGGTGACGACGAGCGCGCCGGCGTTGATGAACGGATTGCGCGGGATGCCGTTCTCGTACTCCAGCTGGACCAGGGAGTTGAACGGGTCGCCTGAGGGTTCCCGGCCGACGTGGGCCCAGAGCGTGTCGCCCTCTCCGGCGAGGGCGAGCGCGAGGGTGAAGACCTTGGTGACGGACTGGGTGGAGAAGGGCCGCCGCCAGTCCCCCACCCCGTAGACCGTGCCGTCGAGTTCCGCCACGGCCATGCCGAAATCGGCGGGGTCTCCGGCGGCGAGCGCGGGGATGTAGTCGGCCGGGGTGCCCCGGTCGGTGAGTGCGGCGATCTCCTCGGCGATGCGGTCGAGGACGGGCTGGAAGGAGGTGGTCGCGTTCGTGGTCACGCGCGGTCCCGTGGTCCCCGGGCCTCGGTGGCGGCCCGGAGGGAGGTCCCGTCGTCGGCGGCCTGCCCGGCGGCCTGCCGGTTCGCCTCGTCCTGCAGGGCGGCGGCGAGGCCGAGGTCGCCGCCTGCCGGTACGGCGAAGGCGCGGGCGACGGCCTCGTCCGTGACCTCGGGGAGCGTGGCCGGGGTCCAGCGGGGGTTCCGGTCCTTGTCGACGACCTGGGCGCGGATGCCCTCGACGAGGTCGGGGCCGGTCAGGGCGGCGCAGGAGACGCGGAACTCCAGGTCGAGGACCTCTTCGAGGGTCGCGAGGGCCCGCGAGCGGCGCAGGGTGGCCAGGGTCGTCTTGAGGGCGGTCGGGGACTTCGCGAGCAGGGTGGTGGCCGCCTCCTTGGCGGCGGGCAGGCCGGTGTCGAAGAGGCGCTCCACGACGGTCTCGACGGTCTCGGCCGGGTAGCAGGCGTCGATCCACGCCCGCTGCTCGGCGAGGACGCCGGGCGGCGGCGTGGCGGTGTGCCGGGCGACTGCCTCCGCGGCCGGGAGCCGGGCCAGGTCCCGGACCAGGGCGGGCAGTTCGGCGGAGGGGACGAAGTGGTCGGCGAGGCCGGTGAGGATCGCGTCGGCGGCGCCGACGTGGCCGCCGGTGAGGGCGAGATGGGTGCCGAGCTCGCCGGGGGCGCGCCCGAGGAGGTACGTACCGCCGACGTCGGGGACGAATCCGATGCCGGTCTCCGGCATGGCGACCCGGGAGCGCTCGGTGACGACACGGACGGATCCGTGCGCGGAGACGCCGACGCCGCCGCCCATGACGATGCCGTCCATGAGGGCGACGTACGGCTTGGGGTAGCGGGCGATACGGGCGTTGAGCCGGTACTCGTCGCGCCAGAAGGCCGCGGATGCGGAGCCGCCGGCGCGTGCGTCGTCGTGGATGGCGCGGATGTCGCCGCCGGCGCAGAGCCCGCGCTCGCCCGCGCCCTCGATGACGACGGTCGTGACGGCCGGGTCGTGCTCCCAGTCGGTCAGGGCCGCGTCGAGGGCGAGGACCATGGTGTGGGTGAGCGCGTTGATGGCGCGGGGGCGGTTCAGGGTGAGGAAGCCGGCCCGGCCCTCCGTCCGGAGGAGTACGTCGGCGGTTCCGGTCGGCACGTTCACTCGGTCCCTTCGCTGGCACGGGGCGCTGTCGCGATCACCGTACCGGGCGGGCCGGGAGGCGGCCCAGGTGGATCCGGGGATCACCGCTGGTCATCCGCCCCGGCGGACGCCCGGGGTGTCGTGCGGGCGGCGAGGACCGGCGGCGCGGTCCAGCCGGTGGCGCCGGCGAAGCAGACGTTGATCATGCCGGTCACCGCAGGCGCGGGGAGACGCCGGAAGCGGGAGGCAGGGGGACCCGCCGCGCGGAGGAGCGCAGGGGGGACGAGCGGGGGGGGACGAGCGGGGGGGGACGAGCAGGGGGGCAGGGCGCGGGAACAGGGGGCGGGAAGGACTCATCCGCTTCTCGCGGATCCTGATTGCACGGTGCGCGGTTATGTGACGGCCGCTACCCCGCGTCCTCATATGTCGAGTCCTCCCCGTCCCTTCCATGGAACCACCGCTCCGGCGGGGGCGCGAGCGCCCGCCGGAGCGGTGCCGGAAGGGGTTCAGGCCGGGAGCAGATCCTGCGGAACGCGCACCTGGCGGGGTGTGGACATGCGGAGTTCGACGATGTCCCGGACGGTCGGCCATTCCTCGTCGAGGATCGAGTAGAAGGCCGTGTCGCGGACGGCTCCGTCGAGCCCGCGGGAGTGGGCGCGGCGGACCCCTTCGCAGCTCGCTCCGAGGCGCTCGATCGCGATTCTGGAGCGGGTGTTGCGGGCGTCCGCGCGCATCGTGATGCGGCGCACGCCCCAGGCTTCGAAGGCATGCCGGAGCATGAGGTACTTGGCCTCGGTGTTGATGCCGGTACCCCGGGCGTCGCCGGCGATCCAGGTGTTGCCGATCTCGGCGGCGTCCGGCACGGAGGTCAGCGGATCTCCGTGGGGCATGCCGGGGGCGGGCGGCCAGACCAGCGGCCCCCGCCAATAGTCGAGTTCGAGGAACCGGGTCGAACCGATGACTCGCTCGTCGGCCGTACTGACCAGGGCGAAGGGCAGGGATCTTCCTGCCGCCTGATCGGTCAGGGCACGGGCGATGTAGTCGAGGGCCGATTCGAAGCCGTCGGGTACGGGGGTGAAGGCGTAGGCCGATCGGTCCGCCCCGCCGGCCCGGGCGAGGGCTTCGGCGTGCCGCATCGCCAGCGGCTCCAGGCGCACGGAGCGCCCGGTCAGGAGAACAGGTACTGGCACGGAACCTCGGGTCTTTCACGGGCAGGGAAAGCTTCCGCCGAGGGGTCGCCGCGGCGGCAGCAGGAGGGAGGTTCTCGCCGGTGCCGACCACGTCAAGAGAGCGACAAATGAGCAGGTAAAACGGTTCGTCACCGGTGGCGAGGAGGACAGTATGCAGCCACAAGCGCTCGGAGAACAGAACCTCCGGCGAACCCGGGTACACGCCTGGGTGAAGGCTGGCGCGCGCCCGGGTGGACCGGTCTCAAGCAACGGACGGAGCCGCCCGCCAGTCGGACGGCCGGAGGGTCCGGAAGGGGATCAGACGCAGGTGGGATGGCCCCAGCCGTCGGGGTTCTTCGCGATGGTCTCGCCCTTGTCGTAGGCCTTGCCGCAGCGGCAGCGGCCCGAGAATCTCGCCTTCAGCGTGCCGCCGGACGGGCGACTCCGGCGGGCGGCCGAACCGCCGCCCGCGCCACCGGAGGAGCCGGCCGTCGAGGCGTCGGCGGAGCCGGACGGCGCTGAGGAGCGCGCGCGGGGCGCGGAGGCGCGTGTCGGCGCTTCGGGGGGCGGCAGCGGGGCTCCGGCGGCGGAGCCGATGGGCTCCTGCGTCCGGGCGGTGTGGCTGGCCGCGCGGTCGGCCGCGTCGTTGAGGGGGTCGCCGTCGACCTGGTGCGCCGGGACGTAGACGAAGTCGACGTCCCGGCCGGTGAGGAGCGCGTCGATCCGGACGACCAGCTCCTTGTTGGCCACGGGGCTGCCGGAGGACGTCTTCCAGCCCTTGCGACGCCAGCCGGGCAGCCAGGTCGTGACGGCCTTCATGGCGTACTGCGAGTCCATCCTGACCTCGACCGGCACCGCCGGGTCGAGGGTTTCGAGCAGCCGTTCCAGGGCCGTGAGTTCGGCCACGTTGTTGGTCGCGCGGCCGAGCGGGCCGGCCTCCCAGCGGTCGATCGCTCCGTCGGCGCGGCCGATGACCCATGCCCAGGCCGCGGGCCCGGGGTTTCCCTTCGACGCGCCGTCGCACGCCGCGATGATCTTTTCCACCATCCCACGATCCTGACACGGCGGCGGGGGTGGGCGGTCCCACCCCCGCGACGCCGGCCGCCGTGGGTCAGAAGTCGCCGTAGTTGACCTGCCAGGTGGGCAGGCCCATCCGGCGCCAGAGGGCGACGACGCGGTCACGGTCGTCGAGCGAGACGCGGACGTTGTACCGGTGGCGCACCTGGGCGTCGAAGAGCTCGGCCTTCACGAGGTCGTCGCCGCGGCCGTCGCCGGACGCCCGCATCCACAGCTCGTCGTACGGCACCTCGTGGTGGGCGAGCCAGGACTCGGTGATCGCGCGGTGGTCCTCGCTCCGGCCGGACAGCAGCACGATCCGGTCCTGCTCGGTGTGGCGGAAGGCGCGCAGGGCGTCCCGCACCGGGACGTTGAGCAGGTCCTGGTCGCAGGACCTGAAGTCGTACGGGCCCCGGCTCACGCGCAGGGCGAGGGTGCCGTCGATGTCGCACATGACGGCGGTGGGGAGGCTCGGGTCGGGGACGTAGGGCTCGCCGACCGTGGGGCGGTCGTTGAGCCAGTCCGCGGTGAGCCGCCAGCCGCCCCGGGTGGCCTTGGCGTGCTTCTCGGCGAGGATGCGGATGATCTCCTCGCCGACGGGTCGCTCGCGGGCGGCGTCGCGGCGCACGCACTCGTCGACGGGGACGTCGGTGAAGTCGTGGACGGCGAAGGTGGCGAGGCCTCCCACGGCGGCCTTCAGCCGCTTCGGGATGTGCGGGGTCAGATGGGTGTTGTCGACGACGACGTCGAAGCCGTCGTCGACGGCGGCGCGGACGGCGGCGTCCTGGATGCCGAGCACGGTCTGCTCGTGCTTGTGGGAGCGGCCGCGGTCCGGCGAGGGGACGTCGAGCATGGAGCGGAGGTCGTCGAGGTTGACGCGGCGCACGCGTCCCTCGGCGGCCGCCTGGAGGGCGCGGGCGGCCGTCGTCTTCCCGGAGGCCGGGAGGCCGGTCATGACATGGACGACAGGCACGGTCAGTTCTCCTGGTCGTGGGCGAAGGGGTCGGTGGCCTCGGGGCGCAGCTGGCGCCAGAGGAGGAGGTCGGTGGGGCGCCCGTCGAGGCGCAGGAACAGGGCGGCGCGCAGGCCGCGGTCCGGCACCCCGGCCACGGCGCGGGCGAAGGCGCCCCGGTCGCCGGCGAGGTGGGCCAGGCCCGCGTACGCCTCGTCGACCGCCCGCTCGCGCTCGGCGGCCGCGGCCTCGAGGCCGCCGATCACCTCGCGCACCCAGGCGTCGAACTCGTCCGGCACCTGCTCCAGGAGGGCGTCGAGCGGCTTGCCGCCGTCGGCCTCGACCTCGGCCAGGGAGCAGCCGAGGCCCTTGGCGAGTTCGCCGGCCGGGAGGGCGGCGAAGCGCTGGATGCCGTGGCCGCGCCAGATGTCACGCTCGGTGACACCGGTGAGCACCTTGTGGAGGCGTACGTACTCGGCGAGCTTGGCCTTGGCGCGCAGGCCGGAGGCGAAGCGCAGGACGAAGCCCTCGGCGTCGGTGCCGGTGGCCCGGTGACCGCCGGGGAGGGTGTTGGACTCCGTCAGGGCGACGAGCTCGGCGATGCCCATGGCGGGCCAGGTGCGGACGACTGAGCCGACCGGCTGCCAGCCGGTGGCGGCCTCGGCGAGCGGGACCTCGGTGCCGTCCCGGCCGAAGGCGGCGAGCAGGACGAGGTCGCGGCGCTCGCCGTAGTTCACGACGATGCGGTTGCCCGGGTAGAGGATCTCGGCGAGGTACGTGACGCCGGGCGTCAGGCCCGCCGTGTCGGCCGCGTCGAGCCGGCGCTGCGCCCAGGTGGCCTGGGTGCTGGTGAAGGAGCCCTTGGAGGCGACGTGCCAGCGGCCGTCGTAGTGGAAGACCACGCCGAGGCTGCCGTCGACCTTGTCGTACACCTCGAACGGCTCGTCGGGCAGCGGCGGCGCGTAGGGGCGGCCGGCGGCGTGTTCGGAGACGTTGAAGAACTTGGGGAGGGGGAGCGCGACGATCCGTCCGGTGGCGTCGTCGGCGACGAGTCCGCGGCAGCGGGTGGTCGCCTCGTTCCAGTGCTGGGCGTATTGGCACGCGCGCGTGTACGTGTAGATCGACAGCGGCAGCCGAGGGTGCCGCTTGCGCGTGACGTGCCCGTCCGTGAGTGCGGCGGTGAGCTCGTCGGACGGCATCAGGTCGTGCAGAGTCAGGGTCGCCTGGCTCATGGGGTCCCTCCCGGGTGTTCGGTGATCCATTCTCTGTGGTGGGAGGCGTGGAGGACAGCGAATTTCCGGTGCGGCGGGGGTGGTGTGCGGGGACTCGCTCCGGGGGGTGTCGGTGGTGCCCCGTAGACTCGCCGTCTCCCCGTCGGTGACGTCACCGGCGCAGACGAAGGAAGCGAGCCCCATGAACCACGCGGACGGCACGGCACCGATCTACGCCGAGCTCATACGGGAGCGGGGGGATGTTCCGGGTGACGTCCGCCAGGTCGCCGAGGAGGTTCTGCGGGACCTGAGCCGGGTCATCCAGGTGCCGCCGCAGGGGGTCCAGGGACCGCAGCAGGGCGTCGTCGCGCACGCGGGGGCGGGCGCGCATCCGGGGGCGCACCAGGGCGCTGTCGCCGTCCATCAGGGGGCCCTCGCCCTCCACCAGGGTGCCGGCCAGCACTCCGGTGCCGGCCAGCACTCCGGCGTCGGTGGCCCGATGGGCGTCGGCGGACCGGCGGGTGTCGTGGGTCAGGCGGGCGCCGTCCTGCCGCACCGGCCGATGCGCTAGCCGACCGTTCCGGGGCCGTCCGTCACGCTTCCGGCCGGCCCCGGCCTCTCGGCCTCGTCCCCGATCCCGCTCGGCGCTCCGGCCCGTCCGCCCGTTTCCGGGCGTTGTCGGTGCCGTAGGTCATGCTGCTGCGATCGGCCCGTGCCGCAGTGGGGGCGGGCCACGTACGGACGACTGGGGATGACGACATGGCCGAGGTTCTGCTCTTCCACCACGCGCTCGGGCTGACCGAGGGCGTGGGCGCGTTCGCCGAGGAGCTGCGACGGGCGGGGCACACGGTGCACACGCCCGACCTGTACGGGGGCCGGACCTTCACCGATCTCGAGGCCGGCGTCGGGTACGCCCAGGAGATCGGCTTCGCCACCCTCGTGGCGCGCGGCGAGCAGGCGGCGGCGGACCTGCCCGAGGCCCTCGTCTACGCCGGGTTCTCGCTCGGCGTGCTGCCGGCCCAGAAGCTGGCGCAGACCCGGGCCGGGGCGCTCGGTGCCCTGCTGTTCAGCGCCTGCGTGCCGGTGTCGGAGTTCGGCGCGGCCTGGCCGGAGGGCGTCCCCGCCCAGGTGCACGGGATGGACGCCGACCCCTTCTTCGTCGACGACGGGGATCTGGCGGCCGCCCGCGCGCTGGTGGCGGACGCGGCGGACCGGAGACTCTTCCTGTACCCGGGGAGCACGCATCTGTTCGCCGAGCGCGGGACGCCGTCCTTCGCGCCGGAGGCGACCGCGCTGTGCCTGGAGCGGGCGGTCTGCCTCCTGGACGCCGTCAAGCGCTGAAGCGGCGGACGTAGCGGCGCTGCCACGGGGTCTCGACGGCGTGCCGGTCGTAGTGACGCCGGACGTGGTCGACGGCCTCGTCGGCCGGAACCCCGTCCAGGACGGCGAGACAGGCCAGGGCGGTGCCCGTGCGGCCCCGCCCGCCTCCGCAGGCGATCTCGACCCGCTCGTCCGCAGCGCGTTCCCAGGCGTCGGTGAGGACGGCTCGGGCCGCGTCACGGTCCGCGGGGAGGCGGAAGTCCGGCCAGCGGAGCCACACCGATTCCCACGGGACCTCGGACGGCCTCTTGCCGAGCAGATGGACGGCGTAGGTCGGCCGGGGTCCCCCGGGAAGCGGGCGGCGCAGGGCGCGGCCGCGCACCAGCAGTCCGGAGGGAAGTCTCAGGACGCCGGGGGCCGACTCCTGCCAGGGTTCAGTCATCCCGTCACGGTAGGGGCAGACGGGGCTCCCGGGGGCAGCATCGGGATCGCCGCGGCATCAGCCGATCGGTCGACCCCGGTGTCGTCCGTCCCGCCGTCGGGCCGGGGCCGGCTGTCGGACCGTGCACGGCCGTGTGCGGGCGGAGGATCGGTGCAGGGTGCGGCCCGTCCTCGGACGGGGCCGCCCGTGTCCGCCGTACCGAGGAGTCCGTCATGACGAAGTACCGCCGTGCGTCCCGTACCGCCCGGGTGCTCCTGCCCGGGGCCGTGGCCGTGGTCCTGCTCGCCGGGTGCGCGCAGGGGTCCGGAGGGGCGGCTTCCGCGGCGGGACCGACATCACCGGCCGGGGTGTCCCCCACCGGCGCGCCGCCCACCGCCGGCTCCTCCGGCACCGTGCCACCCGCCCCGACCGGCAGGCCGGCGCCGGGCACCCTCCTGGTCGCCGACTTCGGCTCCGACACGGTGACCTTCGTCGATCCCGCGCGGGGTGCCACCGGCTCGGTCGAGGTCGGCACCGCTCCGTACGGTCTCGTCCTCGGCGAGGACGGGCGGGCCTGGGTGGCGACCGCCGAGGGCGTCGCGGTGGTGGACACGAGGACCCGGCAGCGGCTCGCGCTCATCCCGTACGAGACGGACGCCGGTCCCGTGACCACGGGCGAGTACCGGGGCGGCGGCATGGGCATCGCCCTCGCGCCGGACGGCCGCCGGGTGTACGTGGGGGTCAACGTGCCCGGCGGGAACGGCACCCTGGAGGTGATCGACACGACGGCGCTGCGGGTCACGGACACGGTGCCGGTCGGCCGGCGCCCCTTCGACGTGGACGTCTCGCGTGACGGTGCCGAGGTGTACGCGACGAACCACGACTCATTCGACGTCACGGTCGTCGACGCGGGGACGTTGGAACCGCGCCGGGTGGAGGTCGCCCCGTACGGCACGGAGGGCGGGCTCGGCTCCTGGCTGAAACCGCACTACACGGCCGTGCGCCCCTCGGACGGCAGGCTGCTGCTGCCCTTCGAGGGCGAGCGGCTCGCGGTCGTCGACCCGCGGACCGGCCGGACGACCATCGAGCCGATGACCGCGAACACCCACCAGCACGGCACCACGGTGACCGACGACGGCACGCTCCTGACGGTGGGCACGGGACCGATCGACCCGGACGAGGACGAGGGGCCCTCCCTGACGGTCAGGACCCCCGGCGGCGCCGAGCGGGTGTATCCGCTGGAGGGGCCGCACGAGGACGTGGCGGTCTCCGCGGACGGGCGCACCGCCTATGTGACCGGCGGTTTCACCCGCGACGGGTACTGGGACGGCCTGAGCGTCGTCGATCTCGACACGGGTGACGTCCGCCGGCTGGAGGCGGGTTCGCGTCCGCTGGGGGTCGTGGTCCTCTGACCGCCGCGTACCCGTTCAGCGCTGGGGCAGGACGGTGAGGACCCGCTCGATGAAGGTCTTGAAGTCGGCCATGAAGTCGGTCAGGAACTGCTGGGTCGTCGGGTCGGTGACCTCGCCGTCCGGTGTGAAGAGCCCCGGGACGAACTGGATGTAGCCCTCGGGGGCGTTCATCTGCGGGGAGTTGCAGAAGCTCAGCACCGAGCGGAGGCTCTGCTGGGCGACGGCGGTGCCGATCTTGCCGGGCGAGGCGCCGATGACGGCCGAGGGCTTGTGGGTGAAGGAGTTGGTTCCCCAGGGGCGGCTGGCCCAGTCGATGGCGTTCTTGAGGCCGCCGGGGATGGAACGGTTGTACTCGGGGGTGACGAAGAGGACGGCGTCGACGGCGGCGATGGCGTCCTTGAGCGCGCGGCCCTCGGGCGGGTAGTCGGCGTCGAAGTCGTGGTTGTAGAGCGGCAGGTCCTTGATGGGGATCTCCTGGAACTCCAGCTCCGGCGGCGCCACGCGGAGGAGGGCGCGGGAGAGGGTCCGGTTGATGGAGTCCTTCGACAGGCTGCCGACGAAGTAGCCGACCTTGTACGTGGTCATGCGTGGTGTTCCGCCTTCCGGGAGGGGGTCCGGCCGCCGCGCCGGGCCTTCGGCAACGTAACCCGGCCGCGGCCGGGCTGCGACCGGAGTCCCGCCGCGGGCCTCAGAGCCCCACGATCAACTGGATGCAGACGATCTTGACGAGGATGGCCAGGGCGAACAGGGTCGCGTAGCCGGTGTTCACCCGGCTGTCGGAGACGCGGCTGTTGGCGTACGCGGTGATGGCCGGGTTGCCCACGTACCCGGCGAGGAGCCCCATGGTGCGGGGCCTGCTCTGGCCGAGGAGCCGGGCGACGAGCACCATCAGGGCGTAGCTGAGCACGGCGCCGATCACGAGCACCGCGAGGAGCTTGAGGCCGAAGAGGGAGAACGCCTCGCGGCGGAAGGCGTAGCCCGAGGTCAGGCCGACGCAGGCGAGGAAGATCAGCAGGCCGATCTGGCGGAGCGTGAGGTTGGCGCGGGTCGGCAGGACCCAGACGAGGGGGCCGGTGCGGCGCAGCCGGCCGAGGATCATGGCCATGACGAGGGGTCCGGCGGCGGTGCCGAGGGACAGGACGGTGGAGCCGATGGTCAGCTTGGGGATGCCGATGAGGAAGCCGGCGGCGAGGCCGAGGCCCATGCTGACGGCGCTGACCTCGCTGACCTTGGCCTCGGTGTCGCCGAGGAAGCCGGTGACCTCGGCGGTGCGTTCCCTGGGCATGGCGACGCGGACCCGGTCGTCGAGCTGGAGCAGCAGGTCGTCGTGGGCCAGGAGGTCCTGGTCGCCGCGGCGGACCCGGGTGGCCTTGGCTCCGTAGCGGTCGCCGAGGCCGAGTTCGGCCACGGTGTGTCCGGCGAGGTCGGGGTTGGTGAGCAGGATGCGGCGGTAGTCGACGATGTCGCGCCGGTCGAGGAGGTGGGTGGCGGCCTGGGTGCCGAGGGCGGCGATGCCGGCGGCGACGGCCTCGGGTCCGCCGACGAGGACCACCTGGTCGCCCGGGGCGAGGGCGTCGAGGTCGCGGGCGACACGGGGCGTGCCGCCCAGGGGCCGGTGGGCGCTGGCGAGGAGCCGTCCTTCGGCGGCGCCGGGGACGTCGGCCCAGCGGAGGGGCCGGGTGACGTCGACGGTGCGGGTGATCAGTTCCTTGGGGAGTCCGGAGCCGGGGTCGCGGCGGCCGGGCCAGTTGCGGGCGGCGGCGACGGCCGAGACGAAGAGGATGGTGAGGACGACGGCGAGGGGGTAGCCGATCGCGTAGCCGGTGGCGGGCTGGGCGGGGTCGGGCGAGGAGGCCTGGGCGGCGGCGAGGCCGGGGGTGGTGGTGCCGATGCCCGCGAAGCCGCCCGCGAGATACGGGCCGTCGATGTCGAAGGCCTTGCTGCCGAGGAGGCCGACGGCGACGGCGGTGACGACGAGGGCGGCGACGGCTCCGGTCATCACGGCGAGCTGGGGGCGGAGTTCTCGGAAGAAGGCCGGGCCCGCTTCCAGACCGACGGTGTACACGTACAGGGCGAGGCCGAGGACGGAGAGCCCCGCGGGCACGGCGGGGCCGATGTCGGGATCGAGCGCGCCCAGGAGCAGGCCGACGAAGAGGACGCCCGCGGGGCCGAGCTTCACCGGACCGAAGCGGACCATGCCGAAGAGCGATCCGGCCGCAATGACGATAAAAAGGGTGAACCACGGATAGTCAGCGAAAAATTGCCACATGCGGCTTACTCAGCCATATCCGATGGTTTCTTGCACGCTCATACGGAAGGGCGGACAGCGTGACGCGACCGAGGATTCTCGTGGTGGGCGCCGGATTCGCCGGAGTGGCCTGTGTACGGCGGCTCGAACGACGCCTCGCGGAGCGGGAGGCGCAGCTCGCGCTCCTCTCACCGTTCTCGTACCAGCTGTATCTGCCCCTGCTCCCCCAGGTGGCGGCGGGGGTCCTGACCCCGCAGTCCGTCGCGCTGTCGCTGCGCCGCAGCGAACGGCACCGCACCCGGATCGTGCCGGGCGGAGTGGTCGGCGTGGACACGGCGGCGAAGGTCTGCGTGGTGCGGACGATCGCCGGGGAGTACGTGACCGAGCCGTACGACCATCTCGTGCTCGCGCCCGGCAGTGTGACCCGCAGCTTCGACATCCCCGGGCTCGCGGAGCACGCGCGGGGGATGAAGACCCTCGCCGAGGCCGTGTACATCCGCGACCACGTCATCGCCCAGCTCGACCTGGCGGACGCGAGCACCGACGAGGAGGAGCGGGCCGCGCGGCTGCGGTTCGTGGTGGTCGGCGGTGGTTACGCGGGTACGGAGACGGCGGCCTGCCTCCAGCTGCTCACCCACAACGCGGCCAAGCGCTATCCCCGCATCGACCCGAAGCTCATCAAGTGGCACCTGGTCGACATCGCGCCGAAGCTGATGCCCGAGCTGGGCGACAAGCTGGGCGCCGCCGCGATGGACATCCTGACCAAGCGCGGCATCGAGGTCTCCCTGGGCGTGTCGGTGGCCTCCGTGGACGACGAGGCCGTGACGCTCACGGACGGGCGGGTGCTGCCGAGCCGGACGCTGATCTGGACGGCCGGGGTGGCGGCGAGCCCGCTGATCGGCACGCTCGGCGCGGAGACGTTCCGGGGGCGGCTCGTGGTCACGGCCGAGATGAACGTGCCGGGGCTCGACGGGGTGTGGGCCCTCGGGGACGCGGCGGCGGTGCCGGACCTCGCCAAGGGCGAGGAGGGCGCGATCTGTCCGCCGACCGCCCAGCACGCGATGCGGCAGGGCAAGGCGCTCGCCGACAACCTGGTCTCGACGCTGCGCGGCGAGCGGACCCATCCGTACACCCACAAGGATCTGGGTCTGGTGGTGGACCTCGGCGGGCTCGACGGGGTCTCCAAGCCGCTCGGTGTGGAGCTGCACGGGGCGCCCGCGCAGGCCGTGGCCCGCGCCTATCACTGGGCCGCGCTGCGGACCAATGTGGCGAAGACCCGGGTGATGACGAACTGGCTGCTGAACGCCGTGGCCGGGGACGACTTCGTACGGACCGGGTTCCTGGCGTCGAAGTCGGGCACGCTGCGGGACTTCGAGTACACCGACGCCTATCTGACCCCGGAGCAGGTACTCGCCCACACGGGCGCGTTCCGCGGGGCGGTCGGGACCGGCGGAGGGAACTGAGGCACACGCGCGCGTACGTGGCGGGAAGAGGGCCACGACGGGCGCACGGGGCCGGCGGCGACGGCGAGCACGGGGCCGGACGGCGAAAGCGCGTCCGGCCCCGTCGCTGTGCTGTCGGGCGTGCCCGGGGGGTGTGCCCGGGGGCGCGGCCGAGGACTATCCGGCCTCGTTCAGCGGGTCAGTTCGGGCGCCGGGCCCATGACGACGACGGGCTCCTTGGCCGGGTCGAGGGCACGGATGAGTTCGCGCAGCGGCTCGCGTTCGAGCGCGATGCAGGCCTGGGTGGGGCCGCCGTGGTCGACGTGGATCCAGACGCCGCCGCCCTTCTCGTCGCCGAGCGGGCGTTCCCTGTCGAGCGGGGTCCGGCCGGGGACCCGGTTGTAGTCGATGGCGACCACATGGTCGAAGGACCCTTCGAGGGGCTCGCCGAGGAAGCCGGTGCCGCTGATGGCGAACTGGTCGTCCTGGTCGTACGGGAGGCGGGAGCCCGGGTCGGGCAGCCGGCCGCCCGCGTCACCGAGCCGGAAGACCCCGATGGGGGTGCGCAGGTCGCCGGCCGTGTGGTCGGCGGTCCAGCCCCGGAGCGCGTTGCGGGTGGGCCACGGCCCCGCCGACTCGGTCCAGTGGCCGCCGGGGCCCTTCTCGTAGAGGGTCGCGGTGGAGTAGTTGTCGTCGGCGGTCGCGCCGGTGACGACCAGGGCCTGGGTGGTGCCGTCGGGGACGAAGGCCTGGGTGGCGGGGCCGACGCCGGGGAGTCTGGGCGCCGGAGCGGGCTCGGAGGCGATGCTGCTCGCGGGCTCCCCCGGCCCGGCGGCCCCGTGGGCGGCGCCGGGTGGGGCGCCCGCGGGGCGGGAGTCCCCGGCGGTCGCGGCGGCCGCGGCCGTCCCTGCGGGGGCGGCGGGGGCGGGGCGCGCGGTGTTCGCGCAGCCGCTGAGCAGCAGGGCCGCGCACAGCATGCCGGCGCTCAGCAGCGCGGGGGCGCCCTTGTGGACGGGCATGGAAGGATCCTCCTGGCCGGGGGGCAATGCGTGGATGCGTACCCGTTCGGCGGGCGGCGCTGCGGAGGTTCCGGTGGCCTCACCCGTACGGCCGCGTCCAGCGGTGGCGAAGGCCCTCGGCGGCGTACCCGTCCGAATGCGGTTGACCGGCCGGGCGGGGCACGCTTTCCTGCACGCATGAACGATCTTCACATCGAACCGGCCCGGGGCGAGGAGCGGCTCGCGCACTGGCGGGACGTCCACAACACGATCATCCCGACGGCCGTGCTCTCCCCCGACGAGGTGCGCGAGCGCGCGGGGCGGAACCGGCTCGAGGTCGCCTATCTCGGGGAGGTGGTGGTGGGCTGTTCGACGGTGCGGCCGCCCGACGAGGAGACCCCGGCGGCGACCGTCATCGCGCGGACGCTGCCGGAGTTCCGGGGGCGGGGCGTCGGGACGGCGCTGTACGAGCGGGGGCTCGCGCACGCGCGGACGCTGAGCGACGAGGGCGTGGAGACGGTGGTGCTGGCCTCGAACGAAGACGGGCTGCGGTTCGCGCTCGCTCGCGGTTTCGTCGAGGTGGAGCGGTACGTCCTGCCGGGTGACACGGTGCCGTTCGTGACGCTGCGGCTGGCCTGACCCGCCCGGACCCCGACGGTGATCTGACGATTCGTCAGATCATCGCGTCACGGGTCTGGGAACCTTCGGGGCCCGGCGCTACCCTCCGCGCATGATTCGGACGGTGGTGTGGGGTACCGGAAATGTCGGGCGCGCGGCGATCCGCGCCGTGGACGCCCATCCAGGGCTTGAGCTCTCGGCCGTGCTGGTCTCCGATCCGGCGAAGGTCGGACGGGACGCGGGCCGGCTCGCGGGGCTCGGCCACGACCTCGGGGTCGTGGCCGTGGACGATGTGGGCGCGGTGCTCGACGGGCGGCCGGGGGCGGTGGTGTACGCGGCTTCCGGCGACACCCGGCCCGACGGGGCGCTCGACGACGTGGCGCGCGCGGTGCGGACGGGCGCGGTGGTGGTCACCCCCGCGCTGTATCCGCTCTATGACCAGCGCAACGCGCCGCCCGAGTTCCGGGATCCGGTGCTCGCGGCGGTCGCCGAGGGCGGTGGTTCGCTCTTCGTGTCGGGGGTCGACCCGGGCTGGGGCAACGACGTGCTGCCGCTGCTCGTGAGCGGGCTCGGCAGCACGGTGGACGTGATCCGCTGTCAGGAGATCTTCGACTACTCGACGTACGAGCAGGAGGAGTCGGTCCGGGACCTGATCGGGATGGGCCGGCCGCTCGACTACGAGCCGCCGATGCTGCTGCCGTCGGTGCCGACGATGGTGTGGGGCGGACAGATACGCCTGATGGCCCGCGCGCTCGGCGCCGAGCTCGACGAGATCCGCGAGACGGTGGACCGGCGTCCGCTGGAGTCGACCGTGAAGACCCGGACGATGGGCGTCTTCGAGGCGGGCACGCAGGGCGCGATCCGCTTCGAGGTGCAGGGCGTCGTCGCCGGGGAGCCCCGCATCGTGATCGAGCACGTCACCCGCATCCATCCCTCGTGCGCGCCGGACTGGCCGGTGCCGCCGGACGGGGCGGGGGCGCACCGGGTGATCGTCGAGGGCAGTCCCCGGATCGAGGTGACGGTGGCGGCGACCGCCGAGGGCGAGAACCGCTCGGCGGGCGGGAACGCGACGGCGGTGGGCCGGCTGGTCGGGGCGATCGACTGGCTGGTGGCCGCGGAGCCGGGACTGTACGACGCGCTGGACGTGCCGTTGCGGCCGGCGGTCGGGAAGCTGGGAAGGAGACCACGGTGATCATCGACATTCCCGAGGGCCAGGAGCCGATCGGGTACGTGTGGGGCGACATGGTCCCGGAGATCGGGACTGCGGCGGCGAACTTCTCGCTGTCGGTGTACGCCCATACGACGCTGGGGCTGCGCGAGTTCGAGGCGGCGCGGCTGCGGATCGCGCAGATCAACGGCTGCGGTTTCTGTCTGGACTGGCGTACCGACCGGGACGGGGTGAAGGTCGAGGAGGGCTTCGACGAGGTCGTCGCGGCCTGGCGGGAGACGCCGGTCTCGGAGGGCTTCGACGAGCGGACGCGGCTCGCGGCCGAGTACGCGGAGCGGTACGCGCTGGACCATCACGGTCTGGACGAGGAGTTCTGGGAGCGGATGACGGCCCGGTACAGCCAGGCGGAGATCGTGGAGCTGACGATGAGTCTGGGCTCGTGGCTGGCGTTCGGGCGGCTCAACCGGGTGCTCGGGCTCGACGAGGTGTGTGTGCTGCCGACGCACTGACCGCGTGCGGAAGGGCCGGCCGGGTGGTTCCCGGCCGGCCCTTCCCCGTGCGGCGTGCGCGTGCCGCGCCGCGGGCTCAGAAGTCCTCGGCGACGATCCGCTCGATGTTGCGTTCGGCGAGGGCCGTGATGGTGACGAACGGGTTGACGCTGGCGTTGCCGGGGATCAGCGATCCGTCGATGACGTACAGCCCGGAGTAGCCGTGGAGGCGTCCGTGGTTGTCGGTCGCCTTGCCCAGGACCGCGCCGCCGAGCGGGTGGTAGGTGAGGTGGTCGCCCCAGATCTTGTACACACCGAAGAGGTCGGTGCGGTAGATCGTGCCCTCCTTGGAGTTGATCTTGTCGAAGATGGTCTTCGCGGCGTCGATGGACGTCTGCTTCCAGGCCCTGTCCCAGCTCAGGTCGACCTTGCCGGTGGCCGGGTTCCAGGTGAACTCGGCCCGGTGGGGGGTCTTGGTGATGGAGAGGTAGAAGGAGGCGTAGGTCTCGATGCCGGTGGGCAGCGGGGCGACCTCGGCGAAGGCGCCGCCCGCGTCCCAGTTGTCGATGCCCGCGGTGGGCATGGCGGACTGGAGCTTTCCGGTCGGGTCCCACATGTGGTTGGCGCGGCCGCACATGACGTTGCCGTTGTCGCCCCAGCCCTTGCCGATCTCGTTGTTGAGGGCGGGCAGCGCGCCGGTGGCCTTGAGGCGGGTGAGGAGCTTGCTCGTGCCGATGCTTCCGGCGGCGAAGAAGACCTTGTCGGCGGTGACGGTCTTGCTCGCGAGGGTGGCGCCCGTGGTGTCGATCTGGTCGATGGCGACCGTGTAGCCGCCGCCGGCCGCCGGGGTGACGGAGGTGACCTTGTGCAGGGCGGAGACGGTGACCCGGCCGGTGGCGGCGGCCTGGGCCAGATAGGTCTTCTGGAGGGTCTTCTTGCCGGCGTTGTTGCCGTAGATGACCTCACCGTCGAGGGCGGACTTCGGGACGGCCCCCGCGGCCTCCTGCTTCATGTAGTCCCAGTCGTAGACGTTCGGGACGAACACGAAGGGGAAGCCGGAGCGCTGGGCGTGCTTGCGGCCGACGCGCGCGTACTGGTAGCAGGCGGCGCTCTCCCACCAGGACCGGTCCACCTCGGTGACGCCGAGTCCCGCGTTGGCGCGCGGGTAGTAGGTGGCGTACATCTCGGCCGCGTCGACGGTCGGGAGGATGGCCGCGAAGTTCTCGCGGCGCGGGGTGACGGCCATGCCGCCGTTGACGAGGGAGCCGCCGCCGACGCCCCTGCCCTGGTAGACGGTGATGCCGGCGAAGTCCTCGGCGTCGAGGATGCCCGTGTGCCGCGGGACGTCCTTGTCGAGGGGGAAGCCGAGGAAGTTGCTCAGCGGCTGCTTGGTGCGGGTCCGCAGCCAGAAGGAGCGGTAGTCGGGCCGGGTGGTGTTGGCGAAGATCTTGCCGTCGGGTCCCGGGGTGTCCCAGGCCATGCCCATCTCGACCATGTGGACGGCGACGCCCGCGCGGGCGAGCCGGAGGGCGGCCACGGAGCCGCCGTATCCGGTGCCGATGACGAGGGCGGGCACGTGGGCGCCGGTGGGGATGGGGGTGTCGGCGAGGCGGGCTTCCGCGTGGGCCGGGGTGCCGTGGCCGACCAGGGCGGCAGCACCGAGAACAGAACCTGTTCCCGCGAGGAATCGGCGACGGCTGACGCCACCGATTCCCCTTGCGGGCAGGGGGAGTTCGCTCATGTGATGTCCCTCACTCAGGGGCGAATGGGAACATGTTCTACTGTCGGCCATCGGGGAAGTCACGAGAAACCGACGGGTAACTTCAGGTCGGGTACACCTCTCGAACGGATTCCGTCAGATACCGGGCGAGTGCACGGACTTCCGGCCGCCTTTCCGTCCAACTCCCGTACTCCCCCGCCACATAGAGCGCACGCGCCTCGGCGAGGGCCGGGCGGTGGATGGCCGGAAGGCGCTCAAGGACCCAGTCGGCGGCGGCGTCCTTCGAGCGGATCTCGCCGGTGGCGAGGGTGCTGAGGACCCGCGCCAGGGTCAGCAGGACGTTCCGGGTGTCATCGTCCAGGTCCTCGAGGAGCTCGGGGACCCCGGCGACGATCGCGGCGCGCAGGTCGTCCTCAGGGACCGGGTCGAAGACCTCCGCGGGAGGCGGACCGAAGAGCGGGGCGTTCCCGGCCCGCGCCATGGTGATCAGCGGAGCGAGATCCGGGCACGGCGCGGGCACGGGGGTGCCGCCCGCCTCGAACCCGTCGCGGAGCCACTCCCCGTAGAGGAAATCGCAGACCGGCGGGTACCGCCAGGGACGGACCTCGGAGTGCACCACGACGCTCAGCTCCACGGGCCGGGCCGGTCCCTCGTACGCCCGCTCCCCCGAGACGGCGAGCAACGCCTGGACGAGGGACCGCCGTTCGGCCCCGGTGGTGCCGCGGCGCACGGTCACGAGCACGTCGATGTCGCTGCCCGGCCGCAGTCCGCCGAGCACGGCCGAACCGTGAAGACAGGCGGCGAGCACCTCGGATCCGAGTACGTCACGGACCAGGCGTACGACGTGCTCGGCCCGGTCCCTTCCCTCCGCGTGGGTCATGCGTGGCCTCCTCGGCTCCGGATACGTCGGGCGTGAGCCCGTCACCGTACCCGGGGCCGAGGAGACGGAGAGGTCAGGCCAGGGCCGGGCCCGGGGCGCCGGTGAGGCGCTCGGGGGTGAGCAGCTCGGCGAGGCGCTCCGCGGGCAGCAGGCCCTTCTCCAGGGTGAGTTCGACGACGCCGCGCCCGGTGGCGAGCGCCTCCTGCGCGATCGCCGTGGCCGCGGTGTAGCCGAGGTGCGGGTTGAGCGCGGTGGCGAGACCGATGGAGTTCTCGACGGCCGCCCTGAGCGCCTCGGTGTTGGCGGTGATGCCGCTGACGCAGCGGTCGGCGAGGGTCAGACAGGCGGCGCGCAGGGAGAGGAGGCTCTTCGACAGGGCGTGGAAGATGACCGGCTCGAAGGCGTTGAGCTGGAGCTGCCCGGCCTCGGCGGCCATGGTGATGGTGATGTCGTTGCCGATCACCTCGAAGGCGACCTGGTTGACGACCTCGGGGATCACCGGGTTGACCTTGCCGGGCATGATGCTGGAACCGGCCTGGACCGGCGGCAGGTTGATCTCGTTGAGCCCGGCGCGCGGTCCCGAGGACAGCAGCCTCAGGTCGTTGCAGGTCTTGGAGAGCTTGACCGCGATGCGCTTGAGGACCCCGGAGAGCTGGACGAAGGCGCCGCAGTCCTGGGTGGCCTCGATCAGGTTGGCGGAGGTGACGAGCGGCAGGCCGGTCAGCTCGGCGAGGTTGCGGCGGGCGGTCTCGGCGTAGCCGGGCGCGGCATTGAGGCCGGTGCCGATGGCGGTGGCCCCGAGGTTGATCTCGTGGATGAGCTCGACGGCCTCGGCGAGCCGGCTGCGGTCCTCCTCCAGCATCACGGCGTAGGTGGAGAACTCCTGGCCGAGGGTCATGGGCACCGCGTCCTGGAGCTGGGTGCGGCCCATCTTGACGACGTCGCGGAACTCCAGGGCCTTGGCGGCGAAGGCGTCCTGGAGCACGGCCATGGCGAGGAGGAGTTCGCGGGCGGCGCCGATCGCCGCGATGCGGATGGCGGTCGGGTAGACGTCGTTGGTGGACTGGCCGAGGTTGACGTCCTCGTTGGGGTGGAGGCGGTCGTAGTCGCCCTTCGCGTGGCCGAGGAGTTCCAGGGCGCGGTTGGCGACGACCTCGTTGGCGTTCATGTTGGTGGAGGTGCCGGCGCCGCCCTGGACGACGTCCACGACGAACTGGTCGTGGAGCCGTCCCGTACGGATCTCCCGGCACGCGCCGGCGATGGCGGCGGCCTTGTCGGCGGGCAGCAGCCCCAGTTCCTCGTTGGCGCGGGCCGCGGCCTCCTTGACGGCGGCGAGCGCGTCGATCAGGAGCGGGTAGACGGAGATGGGCGTGCCGGTGACGGTGAAGTTCTCGGTGGCGCGCAGGGTGTGGACACCCCAGTAGGCGTCGGCGGGAACGTCCCGGTCGCCGAGCAGATCGTGCTCGCGGCGGACGGGGACGGGGTGCGGGGCCGGTGCGGGAGCCATGGGGTCCTTGGGGTGCGTGGCGCGCCCAGGGGGCCGCCGGGGTTGCGGTGGGGTGGGGTGTTGCCCGTGGGGTCCGGGCCGGGAGGTCGGCCCGGCCGCGTGCGCGGTGGGGCTCCGGCCGAGGGGGTGGCCGTCCCGCGTGCGCGGTGGGGGCCTGGCCGAGGGGGCGGCCGTCCCGCGTGCGCGGTGGGGGCCCGGCCGAGGGGGCGGCCGTCCCGCGTGCGCGGTGAGGGCCTGGCCGAAGGGGTGGCCGTCCGCGTGCGCCGTGGCCCGGCCGAGGGGGGCGGCCGTCCGCATGTCCCGTGGCCCGGCCGACTTCGTGGCCGTACGACGACGGGGGCGGGCGGCAGCGCCTCGCGAAGCTTGGCTCCGGCTCGCGGACGGGCGGGGGGGGTGCGCCGCCCGCGAGCCGGGGTTCTGTGGTGCGCCGGGTCAGGCGCGGGCGGCGACGGCCGAGGCCGAGCGGGAGCCGCCGGTGGCGAGGGCCGGTTCCGCGCGGACGGGCCCGTCGAGGAGGCGGCGCAGCAGGGCGGTGCTGCGGACGGGGTCGCCCGCGCCGTTGCCGCCTTCGGCGAGCAGCGTCGCCAGGACCGCGATCCGTGCCTGCGCGGCGCGGAGCGTGCCGGTGAGCAGCGCCCCGGCGGCGACGAGGTCGACGGCCCCGCCGCCGGTGTAGATCTCGGCGAGCGGCCCTGCGGGGACACGGGTGGTCACGGCGACCAGGACGCCCTGGGCGACCGCGTCGGCCACGGCGGCGGCGATCTCGGGGGTGGCGTTGCCCGCGCCGGTGGCGACGAGGACGACGCCCTGGGCGCCGGCGGCCACGGCCGCGTTCAGCAGGAAGGGATCGCCGTCGGAGTGGTGCGTGACAATGGCGACGCGGGGCACCGGGACGGCGTCGGGGAGGTCGGGGTCCGCCTTGTCCGCGGCGACGGGCAGCGGCAGTGGCGTCGGGCGCTCCGGCTGCCGCTCGATGTCGACACGGGAGAAGCCGACGCGGCCCAGGCGCTCGGCCGAGGGGTCGGAGAAGGCGTCGGCGGCGAGCGTCTGCGTCTTGACGGTGCCGCGGGCGGCGTGGACGCGTCCGTCGAAGACGACGAGGACACCGAGGTCGCTGACGGAGGAGGCGACCTGGAGCGCGTCGTACAGGTTGCCGGGGCCGTCCCCGTCGCCGGTGCCGAAGGGGCGCTGGGCGCCGGTGAGGACGACCGGGCGGGCGTCGCTGTGGTGGAGGTCCAGGAAGAAGGCGGTCTCTTCGAGGGTGTCGGTGCCGTGGGTGATCACGATGCCGTCGACGCCGGGGTCGGCGAGGGTCTCGTGGACCGTCCTGAGGAGGGCGAGCTGGTGCGCCGCGGTCACGCGGGAGCTGTTGACGTTGAAGAGGTCGACGACCTCGACGGTGACGCCCTCGGGAAGCGGTGCGGTGGCCAGTACGTCGTCGCCTGACGCGTCGGCGGCGTAGCCGGTGCCCTGCCAGCGGCTGGCGATCGTGCCGCCCGTGCTGATGACGACGATCCGGCGCGCTCCCCCGTCGTTCGTCCGCTTCATGCCTGCCGTCCTTACTCCGTGCCGAAATCGCCCTGCATCGCAACGATAGGACAGAAGGCACGCAAGGCGATTGCTAAATCAGCCGCCGTATCGTTTCAGCGTGGTAGATAATTGCGCCATGGACCGAATCGATCTCCACATCTTGCGCGAGCTCCAGAACGATGGCCGGCTGAGCAACCAGGAGCTGGCCCAGCGGGTGGGGCTGAGCCCGTCGCCCTGTCTGCGCCGGGTCCGTCAGCTGGAACAGGACGGGGTGATCCAGGGGTACCGGGCGATCATCGATCCGGAGGCGGTCGGGCGGGGCTTCGAGGTGCTCGTCTCGGTGGAGGTGCGACGGGACCGGGAGACGGTGGAGGCCTTCGAGGAGGCGCTCCAGGACGTGCCGGACGTCATCGAGGCGTACCGGCTGTTCGGGAGCCCCGGCTGCCTGCTGCGGATCGCGGTCGCCGACCTCGCGGCGTACGAGCGGCTGTGGATCGAGCGGCTGACCACCCTCACCGGGGTCACCGAGGTCAACTCGCAGATCATCATGAAGCGCATCAAGGAGCCGAAGGGGATGCCGGTGGACGTCCGGGGCACCTGAGGACACCCGGGACCGCCCCGATCCGACGGGGCGGTCTCCGCGACAGGCTCTGGAGCGGACCCCCCGTTTCGGCCATATGCGAACTCGTCATGGAACAGCCTTCTCCTCGTTACATGACAGGTACCTGCCGTGTGCCACTCTCCCGATGACACGAAGTCAACACGCGTAGACAGCGGAATCGTTGAGCCGACGCCCGCCGTCCCGCGCGTACCGTCCCCGGGAAAGGGCCCCCCATGTCCGTTGTGCGGATCGGCAGATGGAAGGTGTGGGCGGCGGCCGTCGCCGCCACCCTCGTCGGCGTCACGCTCCCCACGGTCGCCGCTACCCCCGCCGGCGCCACCACCACCGCGTACGACAGCACGTACTACAAGAACGCGATCGGCAAGACCGGCACGAGCCTCAAGTCCTCGCTGCACACCATCATCGGCAGCCAGAGCAAGATCTCGTACGACGCGGTCTGGAACGCGCTGAAGGTCGCCGACCAGGACCCCAACAACACCAACAACGTCATCCTGCTCTACAGCGGGACCTCGCGGAGCAAGAGCCTCAACGGCGGCGACGTCGGCGACTGGAACCGCGAGCACACCTGGGCCCAGTCCCACGGCAACTTCGGCACCTCGGCCGGCCCCGGCACCGACCTGCACCACCTGCGCGCGGCGGACGTCCAGGTCAACAGCATCCGCGGCAACAAGGACTTCGACAACGGCGGCAGCCCGGTCAGCGGCGCGCCCGGCAGCTACACGGACAGCAACTCGTTCGAGCCGCGCGACGCCGACAAGGGCGACGTGGCCCGGATGATCCTGTACATGGCCGTCCGCTACGAGGGGGACGACGCCTGGGCCGACCTGGAGCCCAACGAGTCGACGACCAACGGCAGCGTCCGCTTCCACGGCCGACTCTCGGTCCTGAAGCAGTGGAACGAGCAGGACCCGCCGAGCGCCTTCGAGGAGCGTCGCAACGACGTCATCTACACCACCTACCAGGGCAACCGGAACCCGTTCATCGACCACCCGGAGTGGGTCGAGGCGATCTGGTAGGCGGAACGCCGCACGAGGAAGGGAGCCGGGCCGGGGTCGTCGTACCCGGCCCGGCTCCGGCGCGTTCCGGACCGGGCGCGTCGGGGGCGGTTCACGGAAAGACCTCTACGCCTGACCGCTGAAGCCCCCTTCAAACGTGGAATGGCGGATGTTCTCACGCTCTTGGCGCGAAGGTCGAGCGCACCGCAGAGGCGTTATCCATCCGTTATAAACGGTGATTCTGCCCCGCTTTCGGCGTCTTTTCCGTGCGACTTGGCGCACATTTCCGCCCCCGGAGGCCGGCGCCTCATCTATCACGGCCGGGTGTCCGTAACAAGCCCTCCGGACCAGGAAGTTCCGAGATCCACTCGGTAGCTTCGGCGCCCATGACCCCGTTGACCACTGGCCTGACGACCACGACTCCCCGCACGACCCCCCCGACCCTCGCGGATGGCGCCGAGCTCTGGCGGATCGCACGCGGCTCGGGCGAACTCGACCTCAACTCGCCGTACAGCTATCTGCTGTGGTGCCGCGACTTCGCCGGCACGACCACGGTCGCCCGTGACGCCTCCGGACGCCCGATCGGCTTCGTCACCGGATACCTGCGCCCCGACGAGCCGGAGACCCTCTTCGTCTGGCAGATCGCCGTCGAGGGTTCGCACCGCGGAAGCGGGGTAGCCGGGACCCTGCTCGACGCTCTGTCCGCGCAGGTCGCGGCCGAGCACGGGATCAGCCGGATCGAGGCGACCGTCACCCCGGGGAACCTCGCATCCGACCGATTGTTCCGGTCGTTCGCACGCCGACACGGTGCGGAGGTGACGCAGGACGTCCTGTTCCCGGCCGCCGCGTTCCCGGCGGCGGGCCACGAGTCCGAGGTGCTGTACCGCATCGGCCCCCTCGGCCCGCCGGCCTCCTGAGCCGTCGAGCGCGCACGCCACACCCCCGAACAACACTCTGGAGAAGAGCTTCGTGACCCTGACCGACATCGCCACGCCCTCCGTCTTCGAGACCGTCGAATCGGAGGTCCGCAGCTACTGCCGCGCCTGGCCCGTCGTCTTCGAACGCGCCAGTGGCAGCAGGCTGTACGACGAGCAGGGGCGTCCGTACCTCGACTTCTTCGCCGGGGCCGGCTCGCTGAACTACGGCCACAACAACCCCGTGCTCAAACGGGCCCTCCTCGACTACCTCGGCAACGACGGCATCACCCACGGCCTCGACATGTCGACCACCGCCAAACGCGACTTCCTCGAGACCTTCCACACCACGGTCCTGGAGCCCCGCGCCCTGCCCTACAAGGTGATGTTCCCGGGGCCCACCGGCACCAACGCCGTGGAGGCGGCGCTGAAGCTCGCCCGCAAGGTCACCGGACGGCAGACGGTCGTCTCCTTCACCAACGCGTTCCACGGCATGTCGCTCGGCTCGCTCGCCGTCACCGGGAACGCCGCCAAGCGGGCCGGCGCGGGCGTCCCGCTGCACCACGCCATCCGCATGCCCTTCGACGACTACCTCGACGGGCAGCTCCCCGACTTCCTCTGGTTCGAGCGGCTCCTCAACGACGCCGGCTCCGGCCTCGACCACCCGGCGGCCGTGATCGTCGAGACCGTCCAGGGCGAGGGCGGCATCAACGTCGCACGGGCCGAGTGGCTGCGCGCGCTCGCCGAGCTCTGCCGCCGGCACGAGATGCTCCTCATCGTCGACGACATCCAGATGGGCTGCGGCCGCACCGGCGACTTCTTCTCCTTCGAGGAGGCGGGCATCACGCCCGACATCGTCACCCTGTCCAAGTCCATCAGCGGCTACGGCCTGCCCATGGCCCTCTGCCTGTTCCGGCCGGAGCTCGACGTCTGGCAGCCCGGCGAGCACAACGGGACCTTCCGCGGCAACAACCCCGCCTTCGTCACCGCCACGGCCGCCCTCGACGCCTACTGGCGCGACGGCGCCCTGCGCGGGCGCACCCTGAGCCGGGCGGACCGGGTGGAGCGCGCCCTCCTCGACCTGTGCGGGGGCGACAAGCGCAGCGGCCTGTCCGTTCGCGGCCGCGGACTGGTGTGGGGCCTGGAGTTCGCCGACGGGGAGCGCGCCGAGGCCGTGTGCCGGCGCGCCTTCGAGACCGGCCTCCTGGTCGAGACCTCCGGCCCGATCGGCGAGGTGGTCAAGCTGCTGCCGCCGCTGACCGCGACGGACGACGAACTCGACGAGGGCCTCGGGATCCTGGCCCGCGCCGTCCGTCACACCGCCTGACTCCCCCTCCCGAACCGGCGTTCCGACGCCGGCCGACCGACCGGCCCACTGACCGACTGGCCGACTGGCCGACCCGGCCGACCGGCCGGCCCGACGACCTGATGACCCGATGACCCGAAAGGCAGTCGTACCCCATGATCGTCCGTACCTTCGACGAGCTGGAGAACACCGAGCGGCACGTGAGGGCCGCCTCGGGCACCTGGGAGAGCAAGCGCATCGTCCTGGCCCGTGAGCGGGTCGGCTTCTCCCTCCACGAGACCGTGCTGTACGCCGGCACCGAGACCGCCATGTGGTACGCCAACCACGTCGAGGCCGTCGTCTGCACGGCCGGCGAGGCGGAGCTCACCGACCACGAGACGGGCCGCACGTACACGATCGTGCCCGGCACGATGTATCTGCTCGACGGGCACGAGCGCCACACCCTCAAGGTCAAGGCCGACTTCCGCTGCCTGTGCGTCTTCAACCCGCCCGTCACCGGGCGCGAGGACCACGACGAGAACGGCGTCTACCCGCTGCTGACGGAACCCGAGCCCGCGTCCGACGACGTCTGAGCCCGGCACGTCACCCGGCATCCCCACGCGAACCGACATCCTTACGCGAAAGGAAGCGCGCTCCCCCATGCCCTCCGCACCCACCCGCCCCGTCGACCTCTACCCCACCCGTGGCCCGAAGGAGGAACTGATCGGCCGCAAGGACCCCGTCGTGTGGTCCGGGCCCGGCACGGCGGGCCCCTTCTGGGCCCGCGAACTGGAGGAGTACGACCGCGACGGCTTCATCACCGTGGACGAGATCGTCACCCCGGACGAGGTCGACGTGCTCCGGGCGGAGCTGGACCGGCTCGTCTCCGACCCGGCCGTACGGGCCGACGAGCGGGCGGTCGTCGAGCCCCGTTCCCAGGAGATACGTTCCGTCTTCGAGGTGCACCGGATGAGCGAGGTCTTCGGCCGGCTCGCCGCGGATCCGCGGATCGTCGGGCGCGCCCGCCAGATCCTCGGCTCCGACGTCTACGTCCACCAGTCGCGGGTCAACGTCAAGCCCGGCTTCGGGGCCAGCGGCTTCTACTGGCACTCGGACTTCGAGACCTGGCACGCGGAGGACGGTCTCCCGAGGATGCGGACCGTGTCGGTGTCGATCGCGCTCACGCCGAACCACACCACCAACGGCAGCCTGATGATCATGCCGGGTTCGCACCGCACGTTCCTCGGCTGCGCCGGAGCCACCCCGAAGGACAATTACAAGAGGTCGCTCCAGATGCAGGACGCCGGTACGCCCTCCCACGAGGCGCTGACCACGTTCGCCGAGGCCTGCGGCATCCGCCACTTCACCGGCCCGGCCGGCTCCGCCACCTGGTTCGACTGCAACGCCCTGCACGGGTCGGGCGACAACATCACCCCGTACCCCCGGAGCAATGTGTTCCTCGTCTTCAACAGCGTCGAGAACCAGCCGGAGGCGCCCTTCGCCGCCCCGGTCCGGCGGCCCTCGTTCATCGCCGCGCCCTCATGGGATCGCACGTGACCGGCACGGCGCGCCTGGACCGACGAGGCTTCCTCGGCAGAACGGCGCTCCTCGGCGGCCTCGCCCTGACCCCGGGGCTCCTTTCGGCCTGCACCCGCACCCAGGTCGGCTCGGGCGCGCCCGAGGACGACGGCGCGCTCCTGGCCCGGCTGCGGAAACAGGGCTTCGTGCGGGTCGGGTTCGCCGGTGAGGCGCCGTACGGCTTCCAGGACGGCGGCGAGCCGGCCGGGGAGGCCCCGACGCTGCACCGAGAGGTGTTCACGGCGCTCGGGGTGCGCGAACTGCGTCCGACGCTGACCGAGTTCGGGGCGCTGATCCCCGGGCTCCTCGCCGACCGCTTCGACGTCGTGAGCGCGGGCATGTCGATCACGCCCGAGCGCTGCGCCAAGGTGATCTTCTCCGAGCCGGAGTTCGTCTCCCCCACCGCGCTGATGGTCCGCAAGGGCAATCCGAAGGGGCTGAGCGACCTGGCGTCCTGCGCGGCGAAGAACGTGACCGTCGGCGTGCTGACGGCCGCGGTGGAGGCTTCGTTCGCCAAGGCGGCGGGCGTTCCCGACGGGTCGGTGAAGACGCTGGCCAAGCAGCAGGACGGTCTCGACGCCCTGCTCGCCGGGCGGATCGACGCCTTCGCGCTGACCGCCATCTCGCTGCGCTGGCTGGCGCGGACGAACCGGGACGCCGCGGTGGAGGTGACCGAGGCGTTCGTGCCGGTGGTGGACGGCGTACGGCAGCTGGGCGCGGGCGGAGCCGTGTTCCGGCCCGGCGCGACCGGGCTGCGGGACGCGTTCGACAAGGAGCTCCTCAAAATCACCGGATCCCCGGACCGGTTCGTGGACCTCCTGGGCCGCTACGGCTTCACCGCCCGCGAGGTGCCGCCCCGTTCCCTGCGTACCGCCGACCTGTGCGCCGGGTGAGGGGCGGCACGGCTACGGGCGGGCCGGTGGTTGGCGTCACGGTTGCGGGCGGGCCGGTGACAAGCGGCGCGGTGACAGGCCGCGCGGTGACCGGCGGCGTGTCCGGGGGCGACCGGGTGGCGGGCCTGGGGCGGGAGGACGGCCGGAATGGCTGAGTTCCTGCCCGAGCTCCGCCGGGCGATGCCCCGGCTCGGCGAGGGCCTCCTGACGACGGTGGAGGCCACGGTGCTCGGCGCCGCGCTCGCCCTGCTCCTCGCGTACACCCTGGGCCTGCTGTCCCGCTCGACGCGGCTTCCGGTGCGCGGAGCGGCGCGGGTCGTCGTCGAGTTCTTCCGGGGCACCTCGCTGTACGTGCAGCTCTTCTGGCTGTTCTTCGCGCTGCCGATGGTCGGTTTCCGGCTGGAACCGCTGGCCTGCGGCGTGCTCGCGCTCGGCCTCAACTTCGGGGCGTACGGCTCCGAGGTCGTGCGGGGCGCGGTGACCGCGGTCCCCCGCGCCCAGACCGAGGCGGCGATCGCGCTCGGCATGGGACCGGTCCTGCGGCTGCGGCGGGTCGTCCTGCCCCAGGCGCACGCCCTGATGGTGGCGCCCTTCAAGAACCTGCTCGTCCAACTGCTCAAGGCGACGCCGCTGCTCTCTCTGGTCACGGTCCCCGATCTCACCTTCCAGATCGACCAGTTGCGCTCCTCGACGGGCGCGACGGCCGCCTCGTACCTGCTGCTCCTGGGGCTCTACTTCGGCATGGCCGTCGTCCTGAGCCTCCTCATGAACGCCCTGGAGCGGGCCGCGAAGGCCCGTCTCGGGCAGGAAGGCGGCGCATGATGTGGGACGGGGAGGCGGCCCGGGCCGCTCTGCCGACCGTTCTCGAGGGCTTCGGCGTCACCCTGGTCGCGACGGTGCTCGCCTTCGCCGTCGCGACGGTCCTGGGGCTCGTGCTCGCCCTCGTCCAGCGGACGGGTCCCGCGTGGCTGGCCCTCCCGTTGCGCGGGGCGGCGGGGTTCGTCCGCTCGACGCCGCTCCTCGTGCAGCTGTTCGCGGCCTGGGTGCTGATCCCGGGACTCGACGCGCCGACGCTCGGCGTCCTGGTCCTGGGCGTGCACTACGCCACGTACCTCTCCGAGGTCTATCGGACGGGCATCGACGCCGTGCCGAAGGGGCAGTGGGAGGCGTGCACGGCGCTGTCGCTGCCGCGCCGGCGGGTCTGGCGGGCGGTGGTGCTGCCGCAGGCCGTGCGCAACGTGCTGCCGCCGCTGGGCAACTACGCGGTCTCCATGTTCAAGGAGACACCCCTGCTCTCGGTGATCACGGTCCACGAGATGGTCCACGAGGCGAACACCTTCGGCAGCACCCACTTCGCCTATCTGGAGAGCTTCACCCTTGCCGCCGTGGTGTTCCTGCTCGCGAGCTGGCCGACCTCGGTGCTGATACGACGACTGGAGGCACGCCTTGCCCATTGAGGAGCTGTCCGAGGACCTCGCCAAGGCCCCGACCGCGCACCCGGCGGTCCGCTTCGACCGGGTCACGAAGCGGTTCGGGGACCACTCGGTGCTCGACGGACTCGACCTGGAGGTCGCCCGCGGGGAGCGTGTGACGCTGATCGGCCCGAGCGGCTCCGGGAAGACCACGATCCTGCGGCTGCTCATGACGCTGGAGCGGGTGACCGACGGCGTCATCCACCTGGACGGCGAGCCGTTCTCCCACATGCCGGGCCGGAAGGCCGGAACGCTGGTGCCGGCGAGCGAGCGTCATCTGGCCACGCGACGGCGGCGGATCGGCATGGTGTTCCAGCAGTTCAACCTCTTCCCCCACATGAGCGTCCTCGAGAACGTCGTCGAGGCGCCCGTGCACGTGCTCGGCGAGAGCCGGGAGGAAGCCGGGGGCCGGGCCCGGGACCTGCTCGACCTGGTCGGGCTCTCCGACAAGGTCGAGGCGCGGCCGACCAGGCTCTCCGGCGGCCAGCAGCAGCGGGTGGCCATCGCCCGCGCGCTGGCGATGCGGCCCGAGATCCTGCTCCTGGACGAGGTGACCTCGGCGCTCGACCCGGAACTCGTGGCGGAGGTGCTGGACGTGCTGCGGGACGTCGCCCGGCGGACCGACATCACGCTGCTCTGCGTGACGCACGAGATGGGCTTCGCCCGGGACGTCTCGGACCGGATCCTGATGTTCGACGGCGGCCGGATCGTCGAGTCGGGACCGGCGGACGAGCTCCTGGACGCGCCCGCGGAGGAGCGCACCCGGGCGTTCCTGAGCTCGGTCCGCTGACTCCACCGACGCGCGGCGCGTGCCGGGGCGGGCGTGCCTGGGCGGGGCGGACCGGGGCGAGGGCTGAGGGGGCCGCGCGTTCTCCCGGCCCCCTCAGCCCTCGTCACCGTCCCAGGCGCCCTCGTCATCGTCCTCGACCGTCGTCACCGTCCTAGGCCCTCGTCACCGTCCTCGACCATGCCGTCCCGCAAGCGGTCCAGGCTTCGGGCGAGCAGCCGTGAGACGTGCATCTGGGAGACGCCGATCCGCTCGCCGATCTCCGTCTGGGTGAGCTCCTCCACGAAGCGGAGGTGCAGCAGCAGCCGGTCGCGCGGGGCGAGTGCCTCGACGAGCGGGGCGAGGGTGTGGAACTCCTCGAAGAGGGCGAGCGCCGGGTCCTCCTGGCCGATGAGATCGGCCAGGGCCGCGTCCTCCTCCTCGCTGTCGCCGCCGGCCAGCCTGGCGTCCAGGGACGTGGAGTGGTAGCCGTTGGCGGCGACCTGAGCCTCGACCACCTCGTCCTCGGTCAGGTCCATGACCGGCGCAAGCTCGGAGAGGCGCGGGGCCCTGCCGAGCCGCGAACTCAGCTCGTCGGTCGCCTTGGCCAGCTCCACCCGCGCCTCCTGGAGGCGGCGCGGGACGTGCACGGCCCAGGTGGTGTCGCGGAAGAACCGCTTGATCTCGCCCACGATGTACGGCACGGCGAAGGTGGCGAACTCCACCTCGCGCGACAGGTCGAAGCGGTCGATCGCCTTGATCAGGCCGACCATGCCGACCTGGAGGATGTCCTCCCGCTCGTCGCCGCGCGACCGGAACCGCCCAGCCGCGTACACCACCAGTGACATGTTCATCTCGATGAGGGTGTTCCGGACGTACTGGTGCCCCGCGGTGCCCTCCTCCCGCGCCGCCAGCTCACGCAGGAACACCTTCGACAGGGCGCGCGCGTCCCGGGGCGGAATCGCGTGCGGAACCTCGGGAAAGGGCAATTCCTCTGCCACGCCGTTCGTCGCGTACGCCGTCGTCGCCTCGGCCGGATCGGTCCGCACAGGAACAACCTCCTCTGGCTCGCGGTCCGTTCAGCGGTCCCGGTTCACGTACCCCCGCTTTCCGGACGCACTCCTCGTCCTCTCCCGGCCGATTCCACCCGGAAGAGACGCATCACCCCGGTTCGAACGGGCAGACGAACCCCATCACCTGCTGAGGTACCGGCCAGAACAGGAAGAAAGGGATGCGCGATGAAGACCTGGAGCGACACCCGGCCCCCGGCCCCCGGGGCGGACCCGCGCGGCGCCTGGAGCGCCGGTGCGCCCCCGGTCCGTACCCCGGCCGACGCGCGGCAGCTCGTCCGCCACACCCTCGCGGCGCTCGGCCCCCTGCCGCCCGCCCAGGTCGAGGACCTGCTGCTCGTCACCTCGGAGCTGGTCACGAACGCGCACCGGCACGCGGGCGGCGTCACGGGCTTCGGGATCGGGGTCGACCGCGACCGGGTGACGGTGTCGGTGTCCGACGCCAGCGGGCAGGCACCGCTGTACGAACGCCACGAGGATCTGCGCCCCGGTGGCTACGGCTGGCCGATCGTGCTCCGTCTGTGCCGCGAGGTGACCGTGGACGCGGGCCCGGAGGGCAAGACCATCCACGCGGCCGTGACGGTCGACCGGCGACCGGTGACGTGCGACCGGTGACCGGCGAAGAGGCCCCCGAGGATGCCGGCGATCAGGCCGAGCTCGGCGGGCACGCCGGAGGCGACGGCCACGCCGGCGCAGAGGGGCGGCGCCACGAGGAAGACGACGAGGGACGCGGCGACGTCGTGCCGGAGGTGGGACGGGGAGGGCGGCCCGCTCGCCCGCGCCCGGCGGGGCGTGCGGCGCGCACCGGGCGCACGCCACGGCGGGGCCGACCTGTGGAAGGGTGAGCCGATGACCTCACGCTCGTACGACGTCCTCGCCGGCGCCCCGGACTCCCCCGTCATCCTCCATGTCCCGCACTCCTCCCGGGTGATACCCCCGGACGTGCGCGAAGGCATCCTGCTGGACGACGGGGAACTGGACCGCGAGCTCGACCACATCACCGACGCCCACACGGCGGAGATCGCGGCCGTGGCCGCGGCGGCCGCCGGCGCGCCTCCCTGGCAGTTCGTCAACCGGCTGTCGCGGCTGGTCGTCGACCCCGAGCGGTTCCCCGACGAGCGCGAGGAGATGCTGGCCGTCGGGATGGGCGCGGTGTACACGAGGACCACGCACCGGGCCGCGCTCCGGCCCGCCGGATTCGACCCGGCGCCGCTGATCGACCGGTACTTCACGCCGTACGCCGAGGGCATGGCGGCCGCCGTGGCGGAACGGCTGGAGGCGACGGGGCGGGCCGTGATCGTCGACGTCCACTCGTACCCGACCGGGCCGCTGCCGTACGAACTGCACGGCGAGGGCCCGCGCCCGCCGGTCTGCCTCGGTACCGACGCCTTCCACACGCCGCCGGCCCTGCTGGACGCGGCGCGGGAGGCGTTCGGCGGGTTCGGGGGCCTGGCGACGGACACGCCCTTCGCCGGGACGTACGTACCGCTGGCGTACTACGGCAAGGATCCACGGGTCAGCGCGCTCATGATCGAGATCCGGCGCGATGTCTACATGAGTGAGCCGGGCGGCGCGGCGGGACCGGGGGTACGGGCGCTCGGGGCCGCCCTCGCGGCCCTCGTCGACGCCGTGCCCCCGCACCCGGCGGCGTAGGGAGGACGTCGCGGTCCTGACGCCTGCTCATGCGTCGGTCGCGGTCGAGTGGCCCGGCCGCGAGGGCATGCACGGGCTGGGGAGCGGTCCCGCGAGGGGCCGCCCCCGTGCGTGAGGAGACCGTCGATGGCCGTGCCCGATTCCGCCGCGTACCGGTACGACGACCTCAGCGCGCTCTACCTCACCTGCACGCTCAAGCGCTCCCCCGAGGTCAGCAACACCGAGGGGCTGATCGGGCGCGGCCGGTCCGTGTGTTGTGCGGACCGATCTGATTCGGGGGCACGTGCCATCGGCGCGGGGCCATGCGGGTGATCGGGTGGCCGACCCCGTGACCGTAGGCGCGGCGTTCGATCATTCCGCCCGACGAGGCGAGACAGTGGACGGGATCTTCGGCCGGACCAACCCGGGCCCCATCGACGTCGGCAGCCGGGTGTCGCGCCGCCCGACCGCCCACTCGTCCGCAAGGGGACGCATCGATGACCGAATCCGGTACGTCCTACCGTGATCTCCGCGCCCTGGTGATCAACTGCACTCTCAAGCGGTCTCCGGAGCGCAGCCACACTCAGGGGCTGATCGACATCAGCACCGGGATCATGGAGCGCCAGGGCGTCGAGGTCGAGGTGCTGCGCGCGGTGGATGTCGACATCGCGACCGGTGTGTGGCCGGACATGACGGAGCACGGGTGGGAGACCGATGAGTGGCCCGTCGTCTACTCGAGGGTGATGGCTGCGGACATCCTTCTGTTGGCTGGACCTGTATGGCTGGGAGACAACTCTTCGGTCATGAAGAAGGTGATCGAGCGCCTGTACGCATGCTCCTCGATCCTCAACTCCGCGGGACAGTACGCGTACTACGGCCGGGTCGGCGGCTGTCTGATCACCGGTAACGAGGACGGCGCCAAGCACTGCGCGATGAACGTCATCTACAGCCTTCAGCACCTGGGCTACGTCATCCCGCCGCAGGCCGACGCGGGCTGGGTCGGCCCGGCCGGACCCGGCCCTTCCTACCTCGACGAGGGCTCGGGTGGTCCGGAGAACGACTTCACCAACCGCAACACCACGTTCATGACCTGGAACCTGCTCCACCTGGCCCGCATGCTCAAGGACACCGGCGGCATCCCCGCACACGGCAACCAGCGCGCCGAGTGGGACGCCGGCTGCCGCTTCGACTTCGAGAATCCAGAGCATCGCTGAACGACTGCTCCACTCAGAGACGGGGGCTTCCCCGCGAAAGCTTCGCGCCGATCCTGATGGTCGCATTGCGAACCATCAGTGGTCGATGCCGGTACGGGTCCGCTCGTGCTCGTCGCCGCCGCGCTGACTCGCTGCGATCAGGTGGTCTTCCCGAAGGGGTAGGCGGCGGGCGGGTTCGCGTACATCCACTGCCGGCGCATCACGTCGGCCTTGCGGACCATCTCCCGGGCCTGCCACACCCGTCGCTCGACGGCGTTCGCCTCGTCGCGCATCGCGTCCAGCTCGGCGCGGGTGAACAGCGCCGGATAGCTGTGCATGGCCGCGGCGTGGGTGTGGACCTGCTCCTCGATGCAGGCGAACGCCTCCTCCACGTCGGCAAGGGACTCACAGACGTTGCGCCACTGGGTCTCCACGTCGTTCATGGCGTGCCTACCGGCCTGAGCGGTTTCGCGTTCGGTGGCGCGCGCGGTGTGGGCGTCCTCCATCAGCGCCATCCGGTGTTCGGCCGCCGCGTGGCGGCCGAGTTCGCCGGTCAGCGGGGTGGTCGGCTCATGCCCGAGCGAGTCTCTCGATCACCGGATCAAGGGCCCTGGCCTCCAAGCGCTTTCAGGTGCTGCCCCCGGCTTCCCGAGCCCCGAACCCCGAGCACCGCTGACACCCCGGGACCGGCGCGGCGCGCCGCACGGTCTTCCCCCTTCCGGCGGCGTCTCAGGCTCCCGCACGGATCACGTCCCGGACCCCGGCTTCGACCGCGTCTCGGGCCCCGGCTCCGACCGCGTCTCGGGTCCCGGCGTCCACCCTCGTTTTGGATTGTCGGAGGATCATCAATACGATCCGGCGATGATCACGAGAAAACGGCTGGCGACCGGGGCCTGCGCGCTGCTCGCCGCCCTGAGCGTCGCGCTCCTGCCGACGGGCGCGACCGCGGACGCGCCGGTGGCGAAGGAATCCCCCAAGGTCGAGCTGGTCCTCGACGTGAGCGGCTCCATGCGGGCCAAGGACATCGACGGCAAGTCCCGGATGGCGGCGGCCAAGCAGGCCTTCAACGAGGTCCTCGACGCGGTGCCATCGGAGGTCCGGCTCGGCATCCGCACCCTGGGTGCCGACTACCCCGGGCAGGACCGCAAGCGGGGCTGCAAGGACACCCGGCAGCTCTACCCGGTCGGCCCGCTCGACCGGACCGAGGCCAAGACCGCCGTGGCCACCCTGGCCCCGACCGGCTGGACCCCGATCGGTCCGGCGCTGCTCGGAGCGGCCGAGGACCTGGAGGGCGGCGACGCCACCCGGCGGATCGTGCTCATCACGGACGGCGAGGACACCTGCGCCCCGCTCGACCCGTGCCAGGTGGCGCGCGAGATAGCGGCGAAGGGCATCCATCTCGTCATCGACACCCTGGGCCTGGTGCCGGACGCCAAGACCCGGCAGCAGCTCACCTGCATCGCGGAGGCCACCGGAGGCACGTACACCTCCGTCCACCGCACCGAGGACCTCTCCCGCCGGGTCCGGCAGCTGGTCGACCGTGCCGCCGACCCGGTGGTCACGCCCGTGGCCACCGAGGGTGCGCTGCGCTGCGCCGACGCTCCGCAGCTCAAGCCCGGCCTGTACACCGACCGCGAGGCCTTCGGCCAGCACCGCTGGTACCGGGTGGACCTGCTGCCCGGTCAGGAACTCCGCGCCTCCGTCAGCGTGTCGGCCGACCGCGCCGTCAACAACGACTACGGCGTGCTGCTGCGCGCCGTCACCCGCCACGGCCGGGAGATCGTCCGCGGCTCCGAGGCCGACGACGGACGCACCGACGTCGTCTCGACCGGCCTGCGCTACCCGAAGCCGGAGCTCGACGACGAGCCCGAGGACGGCAAGCCGGCCGCGGAGACGGTCTGTCTCCAGGTCAGCAACTCGTTCTCCGCTCCCCCGTCGGTCAAGACGACGCCGGGCATGCCCATCGAGCTGACGGTGGACGTCGTCGACGGCCCTTCGACCGCCTCGGACGTGGCGTCGTTCGGTCTCGGCCGCGGCTGGTGGCTGCTCGGCGCGCTGGTGCTCGTCGGCTTCGTGGCCGGTCTGCTCTGGGGCTGGCTGTCCCGCTGGCGCGTCGCTGTCTGGAGGACCCACTGATGCGTACCGTACGCACGCTCGCCACAGCCGCCCTCGTGGGCGCCGCTCTCCTCGGACTCGCGGCCCCGGCCGCCCTGGCCGACTCCCCCTCGCCCTCGACCGACCCGGGCAAGGACGGTTCGACCGCGGGGCCGACGGAAGCCGGCACCACGTTCCGTACGGCCGCCCGGTTCCTTCCCGGGCAGGAGGCCACCGCGCAGGCCGCCACGGGTGACTACCTGTACTGGGTGTTCCCGGCGGACACCGGGCAGCGGCCGACGGTGAACGCCACCGTCACCCTGCCCGACGCGGCCCTGCGGCACGGGCCCGCCACCTGGCGGGTCGACGTGTACGACGGGCTCCGGCGGCGCCAGCCGTGCATGTACGGGACCCAGTCCCGCGCCGCGGCGAAGGAGACCGCGACCGTGCGGCTCACCTGTGTGCTGCGCCCGGTCCGTGCCTCGGCCGACACCTGGTCGAACGACCCGCTGCCCGGCAGCTACTACGTGCGGCTGACCGCCACCTCGCTGCCGGACGAGGACCTCGGCCAGCCGTTCACGGCCCGGCTCGGGGTGAGCACCGTCGACAAGGGCGGCGCCTACGCGACCGACGGCTCGCTCGCCGCGCCGCTCGTCCCCGGCGCGACCACGGCCGACCAGGCGGAGGCCGACGAGGAGGCCGGCCGGCCCTCCGCCGTCGAGGCCGCGGCCCCGGAGGACGGCTGGTCCTCCGGCTGGTGGTCCGACCGCTGGCTCTGGACCGCGGCGGGCGGCATCCTCGCGGCCCTCGCGGGCATCGGCGGCTATGTGCTGACGCGCGGCGCCGGACGGCCGCCCCGGGTCCCGCCGGCCGTCTGACCGGTCCGCGGAACACGCGAAGGCCCCCACCGCAGCACCGCGGTGGGGGCCTTCGCGTGTTCCCGACGGACACGGTCCGCTGGTGCTCCGGTTCACCGGCGGGTGGCCGGGCGGGCCGGGAAGCCGTGGGCGCGGGCCCCGGCCACGATCGCCACCACGGGGACGAGGAGGACGAGCACGCTCCAGGACAGGGCGCCCGCGCCGAGCACGTCGAGCAGGACGCCACCGGCGATGCCGCCCGCCGCCATGGCGGCGTTCCAGAGGCTGACGAGCAGTGTCTGGGCGGTGTCGGCGTGCTCGCCGCCCGCGTCGGCGACGGCCGTCTGAAGGAGGGTGGGCGCGCCGCCCCAGCCGAACCCCCAGAGCGCGGCGGCCGCCAGGGCGAGCGCGATGCCGCCGGCCGGGACGGCGAGCACGGCGGCCGCCACGGCCACGAGGACCGTGCCGGCGAGGGTCAGGATCCGGAGCCTGCGGTCGATCTGCCGCCCGGTGAACCAGATCCCGGCGAGCGAGGCGGCACCGAAGACCAGCAGGACGAGGCCGGTGGAGCCGGCCAGGCCGCGATGTCCGAGGTGGGCGGCCACGTAGGTGTAGAGGACGGTGTGGGCCAGGACGAGGGTGAACGTGACGGCCAGGACCGGGAGTACGCCGGGCACCCTCAGGGTCCGGGCGACCGGGGCGCGCCCGCCGTGTGCCTCGCCCGGCAGGTCGGGGACGGCGAGGGCGATCCAGCCGAGGAGCGCGACGGCGATCACGGTCATGGCGGTGAAGGCGACGCGCCAGCCCACGGCCTCACCGAGGAAGGTGCCGGCCGGGACGCCGAGGGAGAGCGCCAGGGGGATGCCGGTCATGGCGACGGCGACGGCCCGGCCCTGGAGACGCGGCGGGGCGATGCGTCGGGCGTAGCCGGCGAGCAGGGCCCAGGCGACGCCCGCGGCGACCCCGGCGAGGAACCTGGCGCCCATCGTGAGGGCGTACGAGGAGGAGAAGGCCGTCACGGTGTTGGCGGCGGCGAACCCGCCGACCGAGGTGAGGAGCAGGCGCTTGCGGCGCCACGCGGCGGTGCGGGCGGCCAGCGGGACGGCGGTGAGGGCGGTGCCGAGGGCGTAGACGGTGACCGCCTGCCCCATGGCCGCCTCTCCGACGCCGAGGTCGGCGCTCATGCCGGGCAGGACGCCGGCGGGGAGGGTCTCGGTGAGGCTGGTGACGAAGACGGCGGTCGCGAGGGCGAGCAGCGCGAGGAGCGGCAGTCGGCCGGAGGGGGTCTCGGGGGTGGCGGGCTTCGCGGGGAGGGAAGAGTTCTCAGGGCTGGCGGGCGCGGCGGAACGGGCCGCCGCTGTCGTGTCGTTGGCCATGGATCTATGCTCGAACCCTCACATTGATGTGAAGGTCAAGCCAGTCCCTGGAGGGGGCGTCCATGCGGATCGGGGAACTGTCGGAGCGCACCGGAACACCACGCCGGCTGCTGCGCTACTACGAGGAGCAGGGTCTCATCGTCGCGGACCGGCTGCCGAACGGCTACCGGGTCTACGACGAGTCGAACCTGGACCGGGTCATGCAGATCCGGGGCCTTCTGGACGCCGGTCTGCCGACCCGGATCATCAAGCAGATCCTGCCCTGTCTGAACAAGCCCCGGATCATCCATTTCCCGGACGCCACCCCGGAGATGCTGGCCACCCTGGAGGACGAGCGGGACCGGATGACCGAGCGGATCCGCTGCCTCACCCGGAACCGGGACGCGGTGGCGGAGTATCTGGACGCGGTACGGGAGAAACTGGAGCCGTCCGTCCGACCTCCCTCCGAGCCGTCCGTACGCTCCAGCGCCCTCCCTGCCGTTCGAGCGTGAGCGGCAGCCCGAAGCACGCGCCGAGGAGCTCGCCGGTGAGCACCTCGTCGACGGGCCCTTGAGCGAGGGCCCGTCCCTGGCGGAGCAGGAGGGCGTGGGTGGTGCCGGAGGGCGGCTCCTCCAGGTGATGGGTGACCAGGACCGTTGCGAGTGACGGGTGTTCGCCGCCGAGGACGTCGAGCGCGTCGAGAAGCTGTTCCCTGCCGGGCAGGTCGAGACCGGTGGCCGGTTCGTCCAGGAGCAGCAGCCGGGGCGCGGGCCGCTGGGCCGGCGGGCGACCCTCCGGTCGCCGGGCCCGAGGGTGGCGATCAACCGGTCGGCCCGCTCCCCCTGTTCGCGGGTCGGAGTCCAACGGGGCGGGCGCGCGACGGAGTTGGTGGCCCCGGTCAGGACGACGTCGCGGACCTGTTCGTGGAGTTCGCGCCGGTGCTGCGCCAGGGCCTGATCGACCTCCTGGACCTGCTCGACCTGCGGGGCCGGGACCCGCGTCACGGTGAGGCGGCCCACGTGGCGCTGGTCGCGGCGGTGGGGTCGGGCGACGGGGAGGAGGCCGCCCGACTCGCCCGTACGGAACTGGAGTCCACGCTCGCACCGCTCAGGGCCCCCGGCGCGGCGCCCGGGGACCTCGGTCTGATCCCGAAGCCGGAAAGCCGGAAAGCCCGAAGTCCGAGGGCCCGAGTCCGAAGGCTTGCGGGCCTTCCGCCCGCCAGGCCGTCAGGTCAGGTCATCCTGCGCGCGCCGTCCAGGACGGCCTGCCGGATGCGGTGGTAGGTCCCGCACCGGCAGATGTTGCGGATCGTGTCCAGGTCCGCCTCGGTGATCTCGCGCCCGGCCTCCCGGGCCCGGCGCACCTCCGCGACCGCGGTCATGATCTGGCCCGGCTGGCAGTAGCCGCACTGGGCGACGTCGAGGTCGAGCCAGGCCTCCTGCATGGGGTGGAGGTCGCTTCCCACGGTGTCGGGGAGTCCCTCGATGGTGGTGACCTCGTCGCCCGGAGCGAGGTCCTCGACGGGCACGGCACACGGCGTGAACGCCTTGCCGTTGAGGTGGCTCGTACAGGCCCGGCAGACGCCGACCCCGCAGCCGTACTTGGGTCCGGTGACGCCCAGGACGTCCCGGAGGACCCAGAGGAGGCGGACGTCGCCCTCGACGTCGGCGGTGACGGCCTTGCCGTTCAGGATGAAGGTGTGCTGCGGCACGGATGCTGCTCCAGGTCTCAGAGGGCGCGGTCGCGGCCGTCGGTCGGCGAGGCGGGGACGGGCGGGACGGTCGGCAGGGGCGTGAAGGCGAGCGGATCGGCGTGGTTGACGGGGAAGACCGTCGGCATGGTGCCGGTGGCCCGGCCGTAGGCGCAGGCGACGGCGGCCATGGCGCCGGCGACCGCGAGTTCGCCCGCGCCGCCCGGCTTGTCGCCGGTCGAGGGCATCACGATGATCTCGAGCTCGGGCGGGGTGTTCCACTGCCGGGTGTAGAAGTACTGGTCCCAGCTGCCTTCGAGGCAGGAGCCGGCCGCGGGCGACGGCGGCGGCGACGCGCAGGGGGTGGTAGGTGGAGTAGGTGGTGTTGGAGCCGCCGGTCAGCTGGTTGAAGAGGAGCTCGGGCCGCGCGTCGGCGAGCGTGACCTCGACCTTGTCCAGGGGGAGGTCGAGTTCCTCGGCGACGATCATGGCGCTGGAGGTGGTGATCCCCTGGCCGACCTCGGCGCGGGGCAGCGCGAAGTGGGCGGTGCCGTCCTCGTCGAGACGGATGGTGATGAGGTGGCTGGTGGGCAGGGCCGCGAGGGTGAGCAGTTCGTTGAGGTCGAGAAGTTCGGCGGGTCCGGGGAGCGAGGGGATGAGCGCCGGAGCCGCGGCGGCGGCCTGCCGGGGCGCGAGCGCCTCGACGCCCAGCTGCGCGGCGACGGTGAGGGTGGGGGCGGCGAGGACGTACCCGAGGAACCGGCGCCGGCTGGTGCCGCGCGGCGCGTCGCCACCGTCCTCGGAACGCACGGTTCCGTCCCCGCTGTCGCTCGTGGGGTGGTCGTCCCGCACGGGGTGCCGCCTCGCCATTCGGTGTGCCCTTCGTCATGGCCTCGGGGCTGACGCCCGGGTGCCTCCTCGGATGTGGTGATCATCGCTCATGTGGGTGCCGGCCGGGAGTCGTTCGACCCGGCGAGTGTCAGGTTACCGTCAACCTGCTTCTCGCCCTGCTCGCCTTCAAGGTGGCGAACGAGCGCGTACGCCTCCAGCAGGCGTACGGCCACGAGGTCACGCTCGAGGTGGGCCGCTGGTCACCGGACCGCGTCGCCGCGCGTCTGGCGGCGGCCGGCAGACCGTCGCCGCTGCGCCCCGTCGAGTCGGCCCGGCTGGTGCGTGAGTCGCACCCCCGGGAGAAGGCGCCGCAGGGCTTCCTCCTGGCGCGCGAACCGCGCGGCCGATCCGGCCCGGCGCGGCAGCGGAGCCGTACGGGAGAGACGGCGGATCGATGCCGTACGGGCGCCGCGGGGCGGGCGGGCGGCCCCGTGCGTCGCCCGGAAGCGGAGTCGTGCGCCCGAGCGACGCAGAGCACCCGAGCGGAGCTGGGCGGACGAGATCCTGGCGCGCTGACCGCCGCCGGCGATCAGGGCGTTGACGGATGCCATCGGATCGCCGCCCACCGACCGGGCGAGCAACGCACCGACGACCACCGGACCGAGGGCGACGGCGAGTGCCGTGCCGGTGGCGGTGACGTGCTGGAGGGAGCGGGTGCGCCGGACGTCGAAGGTCATGGTCACAGTCCAGCAGGGCACGGGCGGCGCCGAATCGGTCCGGATACTCAGACGGGCGCAGACCGCTACTCAGACGTGATCGCGCAAGAGCCCTCCAGGGGTCCCGCACAAACGTTTCTTCCGCGATCCTCGGGTTCGGCGAACGCGACGAGGCGTTCCCGGGCGGGCCTTGGGAGGCGACCAACCGTGACGGCGGAGACGATGGAGACGACAGAAGCGACGGGGACGGCAGGGGCGCCGGAGACAGGGGCAACGGACGCGGCAGAGGCGGCGGAGCCGCACGCGGCGGATGCGGACGCGGCGGCGGACGCGGCGGAGGTCCCCGGGAGCCGGGCCCCGGCCGGCACCGCACGCGTGACCGCCGCCGTACTCGTGGTGCAGCACGAGGAGGACGCGGGCGCGGGGCTCGTCGGCGAGCGCCTCGCCCGGGCCGGCCTCCGGCTCGACGTGGTGCGCGCCTGGGAGGGCGAGACGCTGCCGGCCGGCCTGGGCGGCCACGCGGGGCTGTTGGTCCTCGGTGGGGCGGTGAACTGCGAGGACGACGAGGCCGCTCCCTGGCTGCCGGGCGTCCGCGCCCTCGTCCGCGAGGCCGTGACCGAGGCGATACCGCTGCTCGGGATCTGCCTGGGCGGCCAGATCGTCGCCCACGCCCTGGGCGGCTCGGTCGCGACACGCCCCCAGGGGCCGGAGTTGGGCGCCGTGCCGCTCCGGAGGCTGCCGGCCGCGTCGGAGGATCCGGTGCTCGGACGAGTGCCGGACGGCGCCCTCGCGGCACAGTGGCACTGGGACGACGTGGAGCGACTGCCGCACGGCGCGGTCCCATTGCTGACGGGCGACGACTGCCCGCACCAGGCGTTCCGGGTCGGGAACGCCTGCTGGGCGGTGCAGTTCCATCCGGAGGCGGGCGGCGACACGGTGGCGGAGTGGGCGGCCGAGGACGGTGAGCGGCTCCGGGAGTCGGGTACCGACCCGGAGGCCCTGGTGACCGCGGTGCGGGACGCGGAGCCCGAACTCCGCACGGTCTGGGGCGAGGTGGCGGAGGCCTGGGGCACGGTGGTCCGGGCCCACGCGGACGCGAGGCGGCGGTAGCGTCCACCGCCGGACCGGCCCGGGAATGTCGTGTCGATCAGGCCGGCCGCGAGCCCGCGCCTGGGCGGCGAGACACCCCTAGGGCCAGTCGACCAGCCCCAGGAAGAGGAGAGAGAACAGCAGGACGGAGACCGGGGCCAGGGCGGCCGCCGTGAGGCGGCGGACCGTGTGGCGGCGGCGCCGCGGCAGGGCCCAGCTCGTGACGAGCAGCGCGAGTGCCAGCACCAGGCCGACGAGGAAGGTCCAGAAGGCCGGCACGAAGTCCGCGCTGAACTCCGCGCTCCTCGCCCCGGAGCAGGGGTTGCAGGCCATCGGGGAGAGCGCGACGCCGATGAACGCGACGAACGCGAGCGGCAGGGTGAGGACGGTGGCGACGGTCGGAGCGATCCAGGCGTGCGGGGTGTGCTCGTCACCCACGGGGGCGTCGGGCTCCGGGTCGGTGTGCTCGAGGCCCGTCGTCTCCGGGCCGGTGGCGGGACGGCCCGCGGACTCCGGGCCGGTGGCGGGACGGCCCGTGGCGACGTGGGCGTCGGAGGCCGGAGGGGTGCGGTGGGGCATGGCCCCATCCCATCCCCCGGGGCCGTGCGCGCGCATGAGTCCCGGTACTCACCTCTCCGATGAGTGCCGCTCGGCGCGTCCGCTTGGCAGGGCGGGGGCGGTGGGGTTGCTTGACCGGGGCGCCGTACCGTACGAGCACGCACCCCAGAACGAAGGAGACCGCCGCCATGGCCGACTACCGGATCGAGACCGTCCGCACCGGGTACCGGAACTGGACCGCCCGGAACGACCGGGGCGCGGAGGTCCGGATGGCCGCCGCCGACGACGCCGACGCGCAGCCCTCGTTCACCCCGGTCGAGCTGCTGCTCGCGGCGATGGGCGGCTGTGGCGGGCTCGTCGTGGACCGGACCGCGCGGGCCGTGGAGCACGACGACCTGAAGATCGTGGTGGAGTCGGTCTCCGGGCCCGAGGACGACGGCCGGGTGGGCCGTATCCGGGTCAGTTACGAGTTCGAGCTGCCGGACAGCAACCCGAAGGCGGCGGAGGTGTTCGCCCGGGGGGTGCGTCTGACGCACGAGAAGTTCTGCACGGTGAGCCGCACCGTGGAGCACGGCGCGCGCGTGGAGGCGATCCTGCCGGACGGCACGGTCGGCTTCGAAGGCTGATCCTCCGCCACGCCTCCCTGCGCGCACCCCGCCGAGCTCCCCGGTCCACTCCCCGGTTCACTCCTCGATCGCACCGCCGATCCGGCGCAGATGCTGCCGGAAGGTGTACGTGGGGTCCTCGGCCCGGGCCGCCAGATAGGCGTCGAACCCGGTCTGGGCGCGGAGGGTCTCCCCCGCCCTGATGCGGCGCGCCTGTTCCCGCTCCGTGCGGAACAGCGTGCGGGCCACCTCGAGGACGGCGTCCACCCGGGCGGCCGGCACGAAGAGCACACCGTCGTCGTCGGCGAGGACGACGTCGTCGGCGGTCACCGCGTGGTCGCCGAACCGGGCCGTGGTCAGCGCGTCGGGGTCCCGGGGGTCGGCACGCACGGGGCCGGGCGCGTGCCGTCCGTACGAGAAGACGGGCAGCCCGATCTCGACGAGGTCGGGCGTGTCCCGGTGCAGGCCCCAGACGACGACCCCGGCGACACCCGCCGCCTCCGCCTCCAGGACGGCGAGGTCGCCGATGCAGGCCTCGTCGCGGCGGCCCGCGTTGTCGATGACGAGGACGTCGCCGGGCCCGGCCCGGGTGAACGCCTCCAGGAAGACGTCGACGCTGCCGTAGTGGCGTACGGGCAGCGCCCGCCCCGCGACCCGCAGCCCCGCGACGACGGGAAGGATCCCGGCGGGCGCGGCGCGCAGCGGCTCGCCGAGGCGCACGCAGGCGTCGGCGACGAGAGGGGTGGAGAGTTCCGCGAAGTCGTCCAGGTCCTTCGGCATCAGGCGCTCCGTTCGGTGACGGGTACGGTACGGCGGGCTGCGCGATGCTACCGGGTGACCGTGCGCGACCGGCCGACGTCCTCCGTTCGGCCCACGCCCCCGACTCCGCTGCACGCCCCCGGTCGGCCCACGCCCCCCGGCTCGGCTCCACGCCCCCGCTCGGCCCACGCCCCCGGCTCGGCTGCACTTGCCCCGGTCGGGCCGCTCCCTCCTCGGCTGCACGTCCCCCGGTCGGCCCACGCCCCCCGGTCGACTCTCGAAGTCCCCGGTCTGCTCACGATCCCCCTTCGGCTCACGGCCCGAAGGCGCCCGACGGCCCGCCCCGCGCCCGGCCGACGACGTACGGCAGGTCCGTCCCCCGCGCCCGGCCGACGTACGGCAGGTCCCGCCCCCGCGCGCACGGCCGGCGTACGCCGCGCGCTCCTGGCGTGCAGCCCCGGCCCGCCCTCCCTACGATGAAGGCATACCTCTCCAGAGCGAGGCACCATGGCCGCAGAGGATCCCGCCTCACCCGCCGGTCGCCCCGCGGGTCTGAAGGCGAATGCGATCGGGTTCGTCGACGCCCTCGTCATCGGACTCAACTCCACTTCCCCCGCGTACTCGCTGGCCGCCGTCATCGGCCCGATCGTCGCGCTCGCCGGAATCTACGCGCCCGGCGTCATGTTCGCGTCGTTCGTCCCGATGCTGCTCATCGCGTCCGCGTTCTACTACCTGAACAAGGTCGACCAGGACTGCGGTACGACGTTCTCCTGGGTCACGCGCGCGATGGGCCCGTGGGCCGGATGGCTCGGTGGCTGGGCCATCGCCATGACCGGCGTCCTGGTCGTCGGCTCGCTCGCGGACGTGGCCGTGAGCTTCGCGCTGCTCTCCTTCGGCCTCGACAGCTGGGTGGACAACGCCTTCGTACGGCAGTCCCTCACCGTGCTCCTGATCCTGGTGATGACGGCCGTCTGTGTCATCGGCACCGAGCTGTCGGCCCACGTGCAGAACGTCCTCATCCTGGCGCAGGTCGCCTTCCTGCTGATCTTCGTGGGTGTGGCGCTGTACAAGGTGTACGACGGCACGAGCGCCTACGACTCCGTCGAACCCGCCCTCAGCTGGCTGAACCCCTTCGGCGCCGGAGGCGCGGCGCTGACCGGCGGGCTGCTGCTCGGCGTGTTCATCTACTGGGGCTGGGAGTCCGCGGTCAATCTCACCGAGGAGGTCAAGGACTCCGCGACCGCCCCCGGCAAGGCAGGCCTCTGGTCGACCGTCATCCTGCTGGTCACGTACGTGTCGGTCGGGTTCGCGGTCGTCGCCTACGCCGGTCCGACGTTCCTCGCGGAGAACGCGGGCGAGGAGGAGTTCATCTTCGCCCAGCTCGCCACCGATGTGCTGGGGGGCTGGGACTGGATCCTGCTCCTGGCCGTCTCCACGTCCGCCATCGCCTCCACCCAGACGACGATCATCCCGGCCTCGCGGACCGCGCTCTCCATGGCCCGGCGGCGGGCGCTGCCCGCGCACTACGGCCACATCAGCCCCCGCTTCCGTACCCCCGACGTGAGTACGTGGTGGGTCGCCGGCATCGCCATCGCCTGGTACCTGGTGGTGAACCAGATCAGCGCCAACGCCCTCTTCGACTCGCTGACCGCGCTGTCGCTCCTGATCGCCTTCTACTACGCGCTCACCGGCATCGCCTGCGCCGTCTACTACCGGCGTCATCTCCTGGAGAGCGTCCACAACTTCCTGCTGATCGGCCTCGGTCCGGTCGTCGGTGCCGGGCTCCTCACCTGGCTCCTGGTGAGGTCGGTCTCCGACATGTCCGATCCCGCGAACTCGTACAGCGGCACCTCGTGGTTCGGCCTCGGGCCGCCGCTCGTCATCGGTATCGGCATCGCCCTCACCGGGGTGGTCGTCATGATCGTGTGGCGGCTGCGGTCGCCCGTCTTCTGGGAGGAGCGGCCGAGCGTGGCCGACCCCGACCTGGTGCACGGCAAGGAGCACTGAGATGGCGGTCGTGCTCGGTTACGACGAATCCCCCGGCGCCGCCCGGGCGCTGCGGATCGCGGTCGAGGTGGCGGCCGCCTTCGACGAGCGGCTCGTGCTGGTCTACGGCGCGGCGGCGCCCGGTCCGCTGGGCGAGGAGTACCGGTCCCACTACGAGGCCATCCGCCAGACCGGCCGCGCCGGCCTCGAACACGCGGTCACGGAGGCCGACCGGGCGGGTGTGCCGACCGTCGTCGAGGTGCTCGACAAGAACCCTGCCCAGGCACTCATCGACGCGGCGACCCGTCACGCGGCCCGCGTCATCGTGGTGGGCAGCTGGGGCGAGAGCCCGATGCGGGGCGCGCTCCTGGGCTCCACACCCCACAAACTGCTGCACATGTCGACCGTGCCGGTGCTGTGCGTGCCGCCGGAGGAGTGACCAGGCGGGATCCGGCGCCGACCCGCCCGCCGCTCATGGGCGCGGGAGGACCGTGACGCGGGCCAGGGCCCAGGAGGTGTGGTCGAAGGAGGTCTTGGCGTTGGCGTCCGTGACTTCCAGGCGCAGGACGCGGACGCCCCGCACGTCGACGTCCACCGGGACGGGGCCGCCGGCGGCGGTCAGGACGGGGGTGGTGAACAGGACGCGGTCGTCGCCGTACACCGTGGCGCGGGTGGCGCCGACGGAGCTCTGGCGGGCCGAGAAGTCGTCGATGCCGACCAGGGCGGTGAACCGCTCTCCGGCGCCGCCCAGGTGGTAGGCCACGTCGCTGTGGGCGTGGACGCCGAGCCCCTTGGCGTAGGTGGTGCCGCCGAAGGCGATCGGGGTGCCGTCGCCGCCGGCGTTCTTGCCGTTGGACGTGTCGCGTTCCACGGGTCCCCAGCCGTTGACGGCGTGGATCCAGGTGAGGTCGGAGAGGTAGGCGTCCCGGGTGGGCGGCGAGGGCGGGGTGGTGACGAGGCCCGTGTCCTCGTACCGCACGGGACCGCCCGCGGCGAGGGCCGTGCCCTCGGCGGTGAGGGTCCACGGGGCGGAGGCGGGGGCTCCTGCGCGCGGGGTGACCTGCCAGCCGACGGTGAGCGCGGCTCCCGGGGCGAGCTGCCCGGCGGTGGTGGGTGTGACGGCCTGTACGGTCCAGCCCGCGGGCGCACGCAGGGCGAGGGCCGCGGAGTTCCAGGGCCGTGACGAGCCGTTGGCGAGCGCGGCGGTGACGGTGAAGGCCTGGCCGGGGACGGCGAGGGACGGCACGGTGAGGGTCGTGCCGAACGCGGCACGGGGGTAGCTGTCCTGCCAGGAGGAGCGCATCAGCGCGACGAGTTCGGCGGCCCGGGCGGGGTGGCGGGACGCGAGGTCCGAGCTCTCGCCGAGGTCGGTGGCCAGGTCGTACAGCTCCACCTGCCACTGGTCGTCCGGCAGTGTGCGGTCGCGGACGGGGGCGAACCTGACCGCCTTCCACCGGTCCTTGCGGAGCGCCTCGGCGAGCCAGGTGGCCCGCTGCTTGTCCTGGGCGTTCGCGCGGGAGGTGACGCCCCGCTCGTCGCGGAACCAGTACAGGTGGTCGTGGAGCGCGGCCTCCGTGCCTCCGGCGAGCAGCGGCGCGACCGAGAGTCCGTCGACGTCGGAGGGCGCGGGGGCGCCGCCGAGTTCCGCGAGGGTGGGGAGCAGGTCGGTGAGCGGGGTGGGCCGGTCGCTCGTGCCGGTCCGGACCCGGCCGGGGCCCCAGGCGACGAGGGGGACGCGGACGCCGCCCTCGTACAGGTTGCGCTTGTAGCCGCGCAGCGGTCCGTTGGAGTCGAACAGGTCGGGGTTGACGCCGCCCTCCTCGTGGGGGCCGTTGTCGCTGGTGACGAGGAGGATGGTGTCGTCCGCGAGGCCGAGGGCGCTCAGCCGGTCGACGATGTCCCCGACGAGGGCGTCGAAGAGGCTCACCTGGGCGGCGTGGCCCTTGTCGGCGGCGCTCCACGTCCGGGAGGCGTACGCGCCGTGGTCGGGGATGTCGCTGGGGGCGTGGGGCACGGTCGGGGTGAGCAGGAGGAGGAACGGTTCGGCGGCGTGGCGGTCGAGGAAGTCCAGCGCCCGCTGCCGCAGCAGGTCCGGGGCGTAGGCGCCCTTGGCGCCGCCCGCGTTGGCGGCGATCGGTTCCTTGACCCCGTTGTGCCAGAGGTAGGCGGGGTAGTACTGGTGGGCGTGACCGTGGTCGATGTAGCCGTGGAACTCCTCGAACCCCCGGGCGTTGGGGTGGCTCTCCTGCCCGGCGCTCTCCGGCCCGAAGCCCCATTTGCCGATCACCCCGGTGCGGTAGCCGCGGGCCCTGAGCACCTGGGCGAAGGTCGTGTCGGCGGCGGTGAGGGAGCCCTGCGCCCCGGACGGGTTGGCCCGGACGGTCGCGTGCCCGGTGTGCAGACCGGTGAGGAGCGAGCAGCGGGAGGGGGCGCAGACGGCCGCCGTCGCGTACGCGTCCGTGAACCGCAGCCCTTGCGCGGCGAGTCCGTCGAGGCGCGGGGTGGCGATGAGCTTCTGGCCGTACGCGCCGAGTTCGCCGTGGCCGAGGTCGTCGGCGAGCACGACGACGAGGTTCGGCGGGCGGGTCGCCGCCGCGCTCCCGCTCCCGGTCCCGGCCGCAGCCGGTGCCGGTGCCGCCTGGGCGTCGGCCTCTGCGGCGACGGCGGTCGCGGGCAGGGCGCCGAGGCCGACAGTGGCGGCGGACCCGGCGATGAAGCGGCGGCGACTGGACATGGTGGGGGCTCCTTGGGCGGGGAGTCGGACGCGGCGCGCGCGGGCACGCCGGGAACGGCTGGATGCCAGGGGCGGGCAAGGGCCTGTCGTCCGCCCCCGGCATCCAGCCGAGCATGGCGTCACCCGCCCCCGGCGGACCATGCACGGCGTATGAAAAGCATGTGACACAGGCCGGTCGGCCCGGTCCGCCCCCGCCACGAGCCGGCCCGGGCCCCACCCCGAGGCCCGCTCCCCCCTGGGCCTGTCCCGTGCGCGGCGCCGGACAGCGCGTGGACCAGGCGCACGGGCCCGCACGCACAGCCCGGCGCGCGGGCCTGCACCGCGGCGCGCGGGCGCGCACCGCAGGGACGAGACGCACGGGCCCGCACCGTGAAGTCCGGCGCGCGGGCCCGCACCGCAGGGACCAGACGCACGGGCCCGCACCGTGAAGTACGGCGCACGAGCCCGCATCTGAGGGGTTCACCGCTCTGGTCGGCTGCCGCGCGGGCCCCCACCGGCCGCGCCCGCCGCCCCCGCTCAGTCCAGGCGTCCGGATCCGTCCGGCGGTCCGGCCAGCCAGAGTTCGCGGACCCGGTGGACCGGGTCGGCGGCGATCCGGGGTTCGGTGTCCCAGATCTTCGTGGCTCGTCCGGCCTCCGTGTAGCGGGGCCAGTCGGCGCCCGGGTCCTGGTCGGTCACGAAGGCGACCCAGGCCCGGTGCATGGCGTCGGCGAGCGCGCGCGGCGGCGCGTCCCCTGCGACGGCCGGGACTCCCTCGGCGTCGAGGAGGTCGAAGGCGAAGGGCAGGTCGACGCAGTGGAAGGCGAGGTCCGCGGCGGGCGAGCGCCAGACGAACTCGTAGAGCCAGGTGGGTCGTTCGCGGGCGGCGCGGGCGTCTGCGACGGCGAGGTTCGGGGCGCGGAAGGTCGCGTCGGTCAGCGCCTGACCGAAGATCCGCTCCGGGCCGCCGGCACCGTACGCCTCCGTGAGGGCGTCGGCCTGCGCGGGGTCGAGCCCGAGGCCGCCGAGGAGGACGGGCAGCGGCGGGCCCTCCGGGCCGGGTGCGGGGAACATCGTGAACTCGTGCTCGGTGAAGCCGAGCATCAGGGGCACGTCCGCGCCCGCCTCGCCCGTGGTGAGCGCGTCGAGGACGGGCAGCGGGATGAGCTCGCCGTCGGCGAAGGGGGCGAAGGACAGCATCGGGGGCAGGCCCTCGCGGTCGGGGCCCGGTTCGTTCATGCGGTCCTGGAGGGCGAGGATCTCGTCGTCCCGGAGGTCGCGGAGGGCGGCGGCGGTGGCCGGTACGCCGGTGCGGGCGGTGAGGAGCCGGGAGGCGGCGCGGGCGGCCTCGGGGCCGTCGGGCCGCGGGACGGCGCCCGAGACGGAGAGCGCGCCGCGGAACAGGCCACGGGCGGCGGGGACGGCGAGCAAGGTCTGGACGGCGCCGCCGCCCGCCGACTGTCCGGCGACGGTGACCTTGGCGGGGTCGCCGCCGAAGGCCGCGATGTTGTCCCGTACCCACTCCAGGGCGGCGACCCAGTCGCGTACGCCCCGGTTGTCGGGGGCGTCCTCCAGGTGCAGGAAGCCCTCGATGCCGAGGCGATAGCCGACCGAGACGAGGACGACGCCGTCCCGGTTGAAGGCGGCTCCGTCGTACCAGGGACTGGCGGCCGAGCCGGCGACGTAACCGCCGCCGTGGATCCAGACGAGGACGGGCAGCGGGGCTTCGGGGGCGGTGCCGGGGGTGAAGACGTTGAGGTTGAGGATTCCGGCGCCGGGGACGGAGGGCTCGGGGATGGTGGTGATCTCGGCGAAGGGACGGCGCTGGGCCGTCGGGCCGTACTCGGTGGCGTCCAGCGGCTCGGTCCACGGCTCCGGGGGCACCGGCGCGGCGAACCGCAGGTCGCCGACGGGCGGCTGCGCGTACGGGATGCCGAGGAAGCGCAGGCTGCCGTCGGAACGGAGTTCGCCGCGGACGGGACCGCGGTCGGTGGTCACGGTGATGCCTGGGGCCGCAGGGCCGCCCGGGGCCGCAGTGCTGCCGGCGGCGGCTGTGTTCGTGCCGGTGGTGCTCATGGGTGCTGCTCCTTCTGCGCGGGGGCACACGAAGCCCGGGGCAGGAGCCTGCCACCGGTCACTTACACGTGTCAACGTCCGTCGCCCCACGCCTCCTCCCTGGGCAGCAGCAGCGGTGTCGCCAGCAGCAGGACGCCCGCGAGACCGATCGCCGCACGGGGTCCGACAGCGGCCGCGAGAAGCCCCCAGAGCGCGGTCAGGGCGGCGAGGGAGGCCTTCGCCGTGACGGACCAGGCGGTGAGGGTACGGGCGACCCGGTCGGTCGGTGTCAGGTCGAGGCGATGGGCGGCGAGCACCGGGGTGAACACGGCGGCGCAGGTGATCAGCGCCAGCTCGACCACCATCACGAGCACGAGCCCGCTGACACCGGGGTGGACCAGGACGAGACCGACGGGCCAGCACGCCCGCGGTCCGCAGGACCCGGTGCCGGCCGTATCGCGCGACAAGCGGCCTGGAGAGCCGCGAGCCGATGAGCCCGCCGGCACAGGGCACCGCGAAGGCGAGCCCGTACTGCCAGGGGGCGAAGCCGAGCGGCCCCAGCATGAGGACGGCGAGGAGGGGCGCGGTCGCCATGATGAGCCCGTTGACCAGGACGGAGTTGAGGAACAGGGGGCGCAGAACGGGCTGGGCGAGGATGTGCCGCCACCCTTCGAGAAGGTCGCCCGCCCTCATCGCCACCCCTTCCCGGCGCGCCGGGCGGGGCTCACGCCCCTTGATCGCGCGGATGCCCGCCGCCGAGAGCAGATAGCTCAGTGCGTCGACCAGTACGGTCGCCACCGGGCCGGCGAGAGCGACCAGGGCGCCGCCGAGCGGCGGTCCGACGACGGTCGCGGTCCAGGTCGTGGATTCGAGCCGGACCTGGGCGACGAGCCGCCCCTCTGCCGGCACGAGCGCCTTCAGGCAGGCACCGGAGGCGGCCCCGAAGGTGATGTCGGCCGCGGCGACGACCACGGAGACGACGAGGAGCTGGACGAAGCCGAGCCGGTCCAGCGCGTACGCGGCGGCGACGCTCAGCATCGCCCCGCACCGCACGAGGTCCATGGCGACCATCACGGGCCGCTTGCGGCGGAACTCCACCCAGGGGCCGAGCGGCAGCGCCACCGCCGCGCCGACGGCGGCTCCCACGGCGGCCAGCGCGGCCACCTCGGCGGAGCCCTTGTGGAGCACGGTGATCGCGAGCAGAGGGAAGGCGTTGAAGGCGACCCAGGTGCCCAGGGTGCCGGCCGCGTACGCCGCCCACAGCCACCCGAAGTCCCGTCCGAGGGACACCTCTCCCGCCATGCCCGTACCCCTCTCGCCGACCGGCCGCACAACCGCGGACCGTCCGACGCCATCCAAGCGAGCCGAGGATGCGCAGATCAAACAACCGGGGTGCGCATACGGCACAACCCTCGGTTGTAGGTCTAGGCTGCGGGGCGTGGATCTCGAAGCCGTACGCACCTTCCTGGCCGTGGTCGACTCGGGCCGGTTCCGGGAGGCGGCCGCCGAGCTCGCGGTCACCCAGCAGGCCGTCTCCAAGCGGGTCGCCGCGCTGGAGAGGGAGCTCGGCGTGCGGCTGCTCGCCCGCACCGCACGCGGGGCGGAGGTGACGATCGACGGGCAGGCGTTCCTGCCGCACGCGCGCGCCCTGCTGGACGCCGAGGCGCGGGCGATGGCCTCCGTACGGCCCGAGCGGCGGGCGCTGCGCGTGGACGTGATCGGCCGGCGGGCGGCGCCCGGGGGGCTGCTGCGGGGGTTCCACCGGGCGCATCCGGAGATCGAGCTGAACGTCGTGACGCTCTTCGACGTCGACACGGCCGTCGCCGCCCTCGTGGCCGGCACGATCGACGCGTCCTTCCGGGCGGTCACCATGCCCGGCAGCCGGCTTCCCGAGGGCATCGAGGCGCTGCCGGTCCTGGACGAGCCGCTGCAGCTCCTGACGGGTCCCCGGCACGCGCTCGCGGGCGCGCGTTCCGTCCCGCTCGCGCGGCTCGCCGGGCACCGGATCTGGATTCCCGGCATCGTCGGCGGGACCGAGTGGGCGGCCTACTACGCGGACCTGGCCTCCCGGTTCGGGCTCACCATCGAGGTGACGGGCCCGGATTTCGGCCCCGAGGCGCTGTTCGACACCATCGCGGACTCCCCCGAGCTCGCGACGCTGGTCGGCGAGGGCACCCGCATCGTCTGGCCGCAGGGGCACGACCTGCGGCGCGTCGCCGTGCACGATCCGACTCCGGTCTATCCGCACTCACTTCTGTGGGCCGCGGACAACCCGCACCCCTCGCTGCTCACCCTTCGCGACCATCTCGCCGCCTCTCCCGGGGCCCCGGGGTCACAGGGAGCGGCCGGGCGGCGGACCGACATCTGGACACCCGCCTGGGCGCGGCCACGGGATCATCGTCCCGGGCTCTAGACTCTCCACGCCCGGGGGACGGGCGGTTCCAGGGGAAGGCGGCCCATGATGCGGTGGACGCATGACGCTGTGGGGGGCGTGCTCGTCCTCCTGCTCGGTGCGGGGCTCATCACCGCCGGCGTGCTGTGGAAGGGGCGGGCGGTGCGGCCGTTCGCCGCGTCCCGCGCGCGTTCCGTGGCCCAGCGGGAGTACGCCCGCGATCTGCTGCGGGCGGCCGACCATGTGATCGCGCTGGCCCGCCGCTCCGCAGGCGAGGGCGAACCGGCGATCGTCACCGTCGAGGCCGTGGTGCGCACGACGCAGGAGCGTTACGGGTACGCCGGGGTGGAGCGGATACACGCGGCGGCCGCGCTGCGTCGCCGGTTCGAGCACTGGCGCTGCGCGGTCGACTGCGTGACCGACGCCTACGGCTGAACATCCGCCTCGGGTACGGGTGTTGCCTGGTGGTAGTACATCCGCAGGCCGGTGCCGGCCGGCGCGGCGGGGTCGCGGCGCCAGAGCGAGCTGCGCCTGGCCCGGTGCCCGTCGAGGAGCGTCTCGTAGGTGAGGTGGACGACGCCGGGGGCGAGCAGGGCCGCCGAGAAGGCGGTGGGCTCGTAGCGGGGTCCGTCCGCCGTCGCCCCGGTCATCTCGGGGAGCTCGGCGAGCATCTCCTGGTACGTCCAGCGCCGTCCGGAGGCGCCGACCTCGACGAAACCGGGGTCGAGCAGTTCGGCGGCCCGCGCCCTGGAGACCCGCACGGCCGGGTCCAGGAGCGCCAGTTCGCCGGCGACGGCCGCGGCGAGGTCGGGATCGTCGGTCGTTCCGAAGGCGGTCACCGTGTCACTCCCCCGTCGTGCCGTCGAGCCGTTCGCGCAGCAGGTCGGCGTGGCCGTTGTGGCGTGCGTACTCCTCGATCATGTGGGCGAGGACGTAGCGCATGGAGTACGTCTCGTCCTCGTGGGTTCCGGCGACGTCGAGGGAGTCGGCCGCGGCCACGATCGCGCGGGCGCGGGCGCACTCCTCGCGCCAGACGGCGAACGCCTCGTCGACGTCGGCGTCGTCCACGTCGAAGTCGGCCCAGTCGGTGGAGCCCGGCGGTGTCCAGGGGCTGCGGCTCCGCTCGCCGTTGAGCGTGTTCCGGAACCAGCCTCGCTCGACCTCGGCGGCATGGCGGACGAGACCGAGGAGGGAGAGCCCGGAGGGGTCGACCGCCCGCGTCCGCAGCTGCTCGGGCGTGAGTCCCTCGCACTTCAGGGCGAGGGTGTCGCGCTGGAAGTCGAGCATGGCCGTGAGGACGGCGCGTTCGTCCCCGGTGTACGGCACGGACGTGCGGTGATCTTGGATGGTCATACGGGCATTGTGCCGCCCTCCTCCGGGAGCGGCCCGGGATTTTCCCGGCCGCCCCGGACGGGCAGGTCTACTCGAAGGCGGCGGCCGCCTCCTTGAGCACGGCGGCGACGGCTTCGGGCGCGTCGGGGCCGAGGGCTCCGGGCCGGTAGGTGACGGACCTCAGCCGGCCGGTGTAGCGGAAGGACCGGTGGCGTTCGAAGAGCGGCCAGGAGACGGGGGACTTCCGGTCGACGCCGACGCTGATGCCCTGGAACGGGGCCATGCCGATGAGTTGGTGCACGCTGTCGGGGGCGGCGCGGTGCTCGCCGTCCACGGTGATCGTGAACCGCCAGCGCAGTCCCTCCTCCGCCGTGGCGGCGAGGAGGATCTCGTGCGGGCCGGGGGCGAGGGGGCCGGCGTCGGTCTCGTGGAGGGTTCCGTACTCGTTGTAGGCGAGGGCGAGCCGGCCGTTCTCCACGTAGAGGCTGTAGCCGCCGCCCTGGTCGCCGTGGGAGACGAGGACGCCGTCCCCGGTCTCGTCGACGGCCACGGCGATCTCGAAGGAGCGCAGCGAGACGAGCCGGGAGGAGCGGTAGCGCTCCAGTTCCGGGGTGCCGGGCAGCAGGGTGAGGGGGCGGCTGAGGCGCTCCTCGGCGGGGTTGCGGCGGGCGAGGGCCCCGCTGTGGTCGGGCAGCGGGAAGACGCCGTTGCGCCAGGCGGCTTCCTCCCAGGCCGCGGAGAGTTCCTTGACGAGTTCGGGACGGGCGGCGGCGAGGTCGTGGATCTCGGTGGGGTCGGTGCGGATGTCGTACAGGGCCCATTCGGAGTCGTCGTAGGGGGCCCCGGGCCGGTGGAGGGTGACGAGCTTGTGGCCGTCGCGGTAGTGACTGCGGTTGCCGGTCATCTCGCAGTACTGCTCGGGGTGGGTGGACGCGTGGGCCGCGTCGGCGAGAACGGGGCCGAAGCTGGTGCCGTCGGGGTCCTGGAGCGGGACGCCCCTGCGGCTCTCGGGCCGGGCGAGACCGGCGAGTTCGAGGAGGGTGGGGGCGATGTCGGTGACGTACTGGTACTGGGGCCGCAGCCCGGTGGCGAGGCGGCCGTTCCTGACCCCCTCGAGCCAGGAGAGCACGAAGGGCACGCGGACGCCGCCCGCGTAGGTGTGGCCCTTGTAGAGGCGGAAGGGGGTGTTGGAGGCCATGCCCCAGCCGCGGGGGTAGTGGACGAGGCTGCGGGGGCCGCCGATGAGCTCGGGGTCGCGGTCGACGTCGGGGTCCCAGTCGCCGGGGAGGCGGGGGTGGTGGACGAAGCGGCTGAAGTACGAGCGGGTGCCTTCGGCACCGCCCTCGCCGGTGCCGCCGTTGTCGGAGGTGAAGACGATGAGCGTGTTGTCGAGTTCGCCGAGGGCGGCGAGGGTGTCGGTGAGCCGGCCGAGGTTCTGGTCGATGTTGTCGACGAGGGCCGCGTACACCTCCATGTAGCGGGCGTAGAGCTTCTGCTGATCAGTCGTCAGGGAGTCCCACGCGGGGACGTCGAGCCCGGCCTCGCTGTTGCGGGCGGGCAGTTCGGTGCCGGGCGGGAAGAGCCCGGCGGCGAGCTGGGCGGCGAAGCGCCGCTCGCGCAGGACGTCCCAGCCCTCGTCGTAACGGCCGCGGTGGCGGGCGATGTCCTCGGACTTGGCCTGGAGGGGTCCGTGGACGGCGTTGTGGGCGAGGTAGAGGAAGAAGGGCTTGTCGGGCTCGTGGGCGCGCAGCGACTTCACCATGGAGATCGCCTGGTCGGTGATGTCGTCGGTGTAGTAGTAGTCGTCGGCGAACTCGTCGATGTCCAGGGGGCTGTTGTCCCGGACGAGCTGGTGCGGGTGGTAGAGGCTGGTGAGCCCTTCCAGGACGCCGTAGTACTGGTCGAAGCCCTTCTGCAGGGGCCAGTTGACGCGGTCGTTCGCGGCGTTGGAGGCGGAGTCGCGGACGAGGTGCCACTTGCCGACGGCGTAGGTGGCGTAGCCGGCGTCGTGGAGGAGTTCGGCGAGGGTGGGGATGTCGTCGGCGATCTCCATCCCGTAGCCGGGGAAGCCAGGGTCGGAGTTGGCGACCATGGCGTAGCCGACGCGGTGCGGGTTCAGGCCGGTGAGCAGGGCGGCCCGGGCCGGTGAGCACAGCGGCATGGTGTGGTAGTTGGTGAGCCGGACACCCGCGTCGGCGAGTCCGTCGAGGACGGGCGTGGGGATCTCGGAGCCGAAGGGTCCGATGTCGCTGAAGCCCATGTCGTCGACGAGGACGACGACGATGTTGGGTGCCTCGGGGGGCGGGGCGGTCCGGGTGGGCCAGGCGGGTTCGGACTCCGCGAAGGTACGGCCGACGCGCCCGGCGAAATCCTCGTAGGGGTCGCGCCGGGTGGCGGTGGGCCGAGCGGCTTCGCGTGGGGTGCCGGTGGTCATGCGGGGGCTGGTCTTTCCGGGGGGAGCGAGCGGGCCACGCGGAAGCCGCCGTGGCCGGTCGAGGAGTCGGGCGTGTTGTGGGAACGGGCGGCGACCCGGTAGCGGTTGCAGTAGGAGGCGTGGCAGAGGTACGACCCGCCGCGGATGACGCGCTCGGGGACGTGCCCGGGCGTCGCCGCCTCGACCGGGCCGAAGGGGTCGGCGCACCACTCCCAGACGTTGCCGGAGGTGTTGTGGAGCCCGTATCCGTTGGGTGCGTACGCGGTGACGGGCACGGTGCCGACGCGTCCGCCGGGCCGCTCCGAGCGGTGCGGGAAGGTGCCGAGCCAGGTGTTGCACATCTCCCGGCCGCCGGGGGTGAGTTCGTCGCCCCAGGGGTAGCGGGCGCCGTCGAGGCCGCCGCGGGCCGCGTACTCCCATTCGGCCTCGGTGGGCAGCCGGACACCGGCCCAGGCGCAGTAGGCGAGGGCGTCGTCGTGGCTGATGTGGACGACGGGGTGGTCGGCGCGGCCCTCGAGGTCGGAGCCGGGGCCCTCGGGGGTGTGCCAGGCGGCGCCGCCGACGCCGAGCCACCAGGGGGCCTGCGGGACGGCGCCGAGGACGTGGCGTTCGGCGGCGGGGTGGAGCAGCAGGTGGAAGACGAAGGAGGAGCCGAAGCGTTCGGCGTCGGTGCGGTGTCCGGTGGCCTCGACGAACGCGGCGTACCGGGCGTTGGTGACGGCGGTGGCGTCGATCGCGAAGGGGGCGACGGTCACCTCCCGGGCGGGTCCCTCGCGGTCGGCGGGGTAGCCCTCGTCGAAGGCGTCGCCCATGCGGAAGGTGCCGCCCGGCAGCTCCACCAGGGGGTGGGGCGGCGGGGCGGTCCGCACGGTGGGCGACGGGAGGAGCGCGGGGGCGTCCTGACGGCCGCTGCCGGCGGTGCAGCCGCGTCCGGGGGTGCAGCAGGCGCTCATGCGGACACCGCCTCGGCCGCGCGCGGCAGGGGCTGACGGGCCGCGACGGGTACGGGCTCGGGCGCGGCGGCGAGCAGCGCGCGGGTGTAGGGGTCGCGAGGACGCTCGCACAGTTCGTCGGCGCCGCCGGTCTCCACGATCCGTCCGTCGTGCATCACCGCGATGCGGTGGCTGACCTGGCGGACGACGGCCAGGTCGTGGGCGATGAAGACGAGGGCGAGGCCCAGGTCGCGCTGGAGGTCGGTGAGGAGGCCGACGATCTGCGCCTGGACGGAGACGTCGAGCGCGGATACGGGTTCGTCGCAGATGAGGACGGCGGGCTCCGGGGCGAGGGCGCGGGCGATGCCGATGCGCTGTCGCTGGCCGCCGGAGAACGAGCGGGGGTGCCGGTCGGCGGCGGCCGGGTCGAGGCCGACGAGGCGGAGGAGTTCCGCGACGCGGGCGGGGCGCTCCGCGGGGGTCCCGATGCCGAAGGCGCGCAGCGGCTCGGCGACGATCTCCCCCACGGTCATGCGGGGGTTGAGGGAGGCGTACGGGTCCTGGAAGACCATCTGCACACGGCGGCGTACGGAGTGCAGCTCGGCGCGGCCGGGGCGCGTGACGTCCCGGCCGTCGAGGACGATCCGGCCCGCGTCGGCGGGGTGGGCGTGGGCGAGGACCCGGGCGAGGGTCGACTTGCCGGAGCCGGACTCGCCGACGATCCCGAGGGTCTCCCCCGCCGCGAGGGTGATCGAGACGTCGTCGAGGGCGGTGAGGCGGCGGCGACGGCTCCGGTAGGTCTTGTGCAGTCCCTCGGCGGCCAGGACGACGGCTCCGGGGGCCGGGCGGTCGATCCGCGCGGGCGGCGGGGCGGGCGGCAGCGGGGCGGCGAGATCGGCGGCGGGGAGGCAGGCGGCGCGGACGGTGCCGTCGGCGCCGTCGCCGGCGGCGACGAGCGGCGGGGCGGTGGTGAGGCAGCGGTCCTCGGCCAGCGCGCAGCGGGCGGCGAAGGCGCAGCCGGCGAGCGGGAGGCTCAGGTCGGGCGGGCTGCCGGGGATGCCGGTCAGCCGGGTGCCGGAGGGGGCGGAGAGCCGGGGCACGGCGGCGAGGAGGCCGGCGGTGTAGGGGTGGCGGGGGCGGGTGAGGACCTCGGCGGTGGGGCCGTCCTCGACGACCGTGCCTCCGTACATCACGAGCACGCGCTCGCAGGCGCGCGCGACGACGCCCATGTTGTGGGTGATGAGGACGACCGCGGTGCCGGTGGTACGGGTGAGCTCGCCGAGGAGGGTGAGGATCTGGTCCTGGACGGTGGCGTCGAGGGCGGTGGTCGGCTCGTCGGCGAGGAGGACGTCGGGTTCGCCCGCGAGGGCCATGGCGATGAGGATCCGCTGGCGCTGGCCGCCGGAGAACTGGTGCGGGTGGTCGTCGAGGCGCCGCTCGGGCTCGGGGATGCCGACGAGGCGGAGCAGCTCGACGGCCCGGGCGCGCCGGGCGGTCCTGCCGCGTCGGACGGGAGCGTCTCCCGCGCGGGCGTCATTCGCCGGGTCGTGTCCCACCCGGGCGTGTCCCGGGTGGGCGTGTCCCGGGTGGGCGTGTCCCGGGTGGGCGTGTCCCGGGTGGGCGTCCTTCGCCCGGTCGTGTCCCGGCCGGTCGTGTCCCGCGTGGGCGCGGAGGACCTCGTCGAGGTGGCGGCCGATCGTGAGGACGGGGTTGAGCGCCGTCATCGGGTCCTGGAAGATCATGCCGAGACGGGCGCCCCGTACGGCCCGCAGCCGGTCCTGCCCGGCCGTGACGAGGTCCTCCCCGTCGAGCAGGACCGAGCCGCCGCTGACCCGGCCGCTGCCGGGCAGCATCCCGAGCAGGGCGAGGGCGGCGGTGGACTTGCCGGAGCCCGACTCGCCGACGACGGCGAGCGTCTCGCCCCGGCGGAGGGTGAACGACACGTCCCGGACGGCGTGCAGCCTCCCTCCGTCGGGAGTGGTGAACTCCACGTCGAGGCCCTGGACTTCGAGGAGCGGTGGGGTGGTCATCGGCGTATCTCCCGGTTCAGTGCCTCGGCGGTCAGGGAGAGGCCGAGGACGAGCACGGTCACGGTCACGAGCGGTCCGGCGGCGAAGTGCGGGGCCTGGGCGAGATGGGGCATCGACTGGCTGAGGACGGCTCCGAGGGTGGGTTCGGGGGGCCGGACGCCCACGCCGAGGAAGCTCATCGCGCCTTCGATGAAGACGGCGACGGTGAGGGAGACGGCGACCTGGACGACGAGCGGGTCGGCGGCGTTGGGCAGGATGTGACGGGTGAGGATCCGGCCGCCCGATGTGCCGCCGACCCGGGCGGCCGTCACGTACTCCCGGCCGCGCTGGACGAGGATCCCGGTGCGCAGGAGCCGTCCGAAGACGGGGATCTCGGCGAGCGCGATGACGAGGATCACGGGGAGCCGGCCGGGGCCGAGGACGGCGGTGACGGCGAGCGCGAGGATCAGTCCGGGGAAGGCGAGGATCAGGTCGAAGGTGCGCTGGACGACGGTGTCCGCGATCGGGTGGACGGCCGCCGTCAGGGCGAGGAGGCAGCCGAGGGCGGCGCCGAGCGGCACGGCGACGACGATGATGCCGAGGTCCGCGCGGATGCCGTGGAGCAGCCGGGCGAGGAGGTCGCGGCCGAGGTCGTCGGTGCCGAGCGGGTGGCCGGGGGTGCCGGGCGGGGCGAGCGCGAGGCCGCTCTGGTCGGTGGGCCCGTGGCCGGCGAGGAGCGGCGCGAGGAGTCCGGCGAGGACGACCAGGCCGACGAGGACGAGTCCGGTGCGGCCGCGGGCGGTGGCGAGGGCGGCCCGGTAGGGATGGCGGCGGCGCGCGAGGGGCGGCGCGGCCTTCGTGAGGGTGGTGGTCATGGCGGTCACTCCCACCTGATCCGGGGGTCGAGCCAGGCGTGGACGAGGTCGGTGAGCAGCTGGACGAGGACGAAGACGGTGACGAGGAGCAGCAGCAGGTCCTGGACGACGGGGTAGTCGCGGCGGACCAGGGCCTGTTCGGCGAGCTGGCCGAGGCCCGGCCAGGCGAAGATCGCCTCGACGAGGACGGCGCCGCCGAGGAGGTGGCCGGTCTGCATGCCGAGGAGGGTGACGACGGGCGGGAGGGCGTTCGGCAGGGCGTGCCGCCAGAGCAGGCGTCGTGGGGCGATGCCGGCGGCGGTGGCGGTGCGGACGTAGTCCTCGGCGAGGGCGCGTTCGATGCCGTCCTTGAGGTAGCGGCCGAGGACGGCGGCGCTGGGCAGGGCGAGGCAGAGGGCGGGCAGCAGCAGGTACTGGACGCCGAGGTCGGGTGCGGTGAGGAGCGGGACGCGTCCGCCCGGGGGCAGGACGCCGAGGACGACCGCGAAGAGGAGGACGAGGAGGACGCCGGTGACGAAGGGCGGCACGGCGAGCGCGGTGGTGGTGAGGGTCCGTACCGTTCCGCTGATCCAGCGGTTGCGGGAGGTGGCGCCGAGGATGCCGAAGGCCCCGCCGAGGACGGCGACGAACAGCAGGGCACCGAGGGTGAGTTCGACGGTGGCGCCGAGTCCCTCGCCGATGAGGTCGGCGGTCTGTCCGCCGATCGCGTAGGACGGTCCGAGGTCTCCGGCGAGGAGGTCTCCGATCCACCGGAGGTACTGGGTGTGCAGCGGGGCGTCGAGTCCGAGGCGGGCCCGGATGGCCGCCTCGGTCTCGGGGCTCGCGTCGGGTCCCGCGAGCACGGCCGCGGGGTCGCCGGGGACGAGCCGGAGGACGGCGAAGGCGACGAAGGAGGCGACGAGGAGGACGAGGAGGGCGGAGGGGAGTCTCCGCAGCAGGTAGCCGCGCATCTCAGCCCGCCAGGTAGGCGTCGTCGAGGTTGAGGTAGGAGAACTTATTGAGGGTGACGCCGTGCAGCTTCTTCGCGGCGACCTGGACGGCGCCGCGGATGACGAGGTCGATGATGAACGCCTCGTCGAGGAGGGTGTCGGTGATCTGCTGCCGGAGGGCGTTGGCACGCGCGCCGGTCCCCGGCGTGGTCCAGGCCTCGCGGACCACCTTCGTGTAGGCGGCGGAGCGGAACTTCGAGGTGTTCTTGGCCTCGTTGAAGGGGTACGCGCTGACGGCGAGGGTGGAGGGCTGGACCTGGGCGAAGCCGTGGCTCATGGCCCAGAGACCGGGCATCTTCTGGGAGATGAGGTTCTTCTGCGCCGTGGCCGGGTCGGTGGGCTGGAGGGTGACCTGGACGCCGATCTGCTTGAGGTCGTACTGGATCGCCTCGGCGACCGCGGTGTCGCCGGGCAGGTTGATGTGGAGGAGGGGCAGGTCGAGCCGGGTGTGACCGGCCGACTTGAGGAGTTCGCGGGCCTTGCCGGGGTCGTACGTGTAGTGGGTGCGGCCGGCCTCGGTGAAGGCGGGTGAGGACTTGGGCCAGGGGGTGGCGGAGGCGAGCCCGTAGCCACCGAGGACCTGCTTGAGGATCCGTTCGCGGTCGATGGCCCGGGCGAGGGCCTGCCGGACGGTCTTGTCGTTCAGCGGGGCGACGGTGGTGTTGACGCCCAGGTAGTACGCGCCGCCTCCGGTGGTGTACTCGCTGATGGCGAGCTCGGGGGTGGAGGCGACGACGGCGAGGTTCTTGCCGGGGACGCTGAAGGAGAGCTGGGACTGGCCGGTGCGGAGCGAGGAGAGCAGGGCGTCGGCCTGGGGGACGACGCGGAGTTCGACACCGTCGAGGTAGGGGCGGTCGGGCTGCCAGTACTTCTCGTTGCGGGTGAAGGCGAGGCCGGTGCCGGGGCTCCACTTGGTCAGCCGGAAGGGCCCGGTGCCGTTGAGCCTCTTGCCGGTGACGGCGTCCTCGACGCTGTTCCGATCGGCGATGATCATGAATTCGAAGAGGTCGAAGAGGTTGTTCACAGGATGGGCGAGCCGGAGCACGAGCTCGTGGTCGCCGCGCTTCTCGAAGCCGGTGACGGCGGCCGCCGTGGCCCTCAACTGGGCTGCTCTGAGCGGGTTCTGAAGGTTCTTCACCGCGAAGATCACATCGTCGGCGGTGAAGGGACGGCCGTCGTGGTAGGTGACGCCGGTACGGAGCTTGAGGGTGATGCTGCGGCCGTCCTCGGCGTAGTCCCAGGAGGTGGCGAGCTCGGGCTGGGGCTTCAGCCCGTCGTCGTAGCGGGTGAGCGTGTTGTAGATCAGCCGCTGCTGGAGCGACTGGCCGCTCTGGGCGAAGAGGAGGCTGGGCGTGAAGTCGCTGTTGACGGCGACGGTGACGGTGCCGCCGCGGCGGGGCCCCGCACCGGCCTTTCCGGCGGGCGCCTCGGCCCCGGAGACCGCCGAGCGGCAGCCGGCGAGTCCGAGACCGAGCAGCAGGGTGCCGCCGCCCGCGGCGCGCAGGGTGGTGCGCCGGGAGGGGGCGGAGGGTGTGGAGGAGTACAGCTCGGTCATCGATGCCTGCCTGTGGAAGGGGTCGGAGGCGCGCGGGACGTACGGATTCGTTCCGCTGCGGAAGAAAGGAGGGAAGCGGAGAGGGGAGGACGGCGCGCCGGACCCTTGGGGTACGGGGTTCCGGCGCGGCGCGCGAGGATGCGGCGACGCGGTGAGGGCGTACTTGGGCGAGGGCGTGTCGTGGCGAGGGTGTGCCGTGGTGAGGCGTGACGCGGCCCGGCCGGCGTTCAGTACCTCGGGGGGCGCGGCCCGTCAGCGGAGTGACGGCGGGCGACCCGCCGTCGGCAGGGCCGGAGCGGAACGGGTGGGGCCGGTGCGGTGGCCGGCGCCTGGGTCAGACGCGGACGGCACAGAGCGCGCCGGCCTGTCGACAGAGGTCGACGTGCCTGCGGCAGATGAGGCTCATGTCCGGATTCACGGGAGCAATATGGCAGTGGCTTCGCGGGGTGGTCAACCGGGCTTGACCGCATTCTGAGACGACATCAGCTGCCACCCTCCATGGGGAACAGCTCGGCGATGGTCTCAATGGGCCTCCTGAACAGGGGATTCAGCAGAACCGTGCCCGCCGCGACGGGCAGCGTGGCCGGTCCAGCATGCGGACTGACGATGCGTTCGGGATCGTCGCAGACGTGCGAGAGGTCGATCGCGGCCCCCCGGATCTCCTCCAGGTACTCCGGTGCGAGGACGCTCGCCTGCTCGGTCACCACGACCAGATCGGGGTTGACGACGTCGAGCAGGAGGGCGACGGCGCGGCCCACCGCACGGGCCCGCTCGCGCAGCAGCCGGTCGGCCCGCCGGTCCCCCGCCGCCGCGGCATCCACCACGAGGGAGGTGTCGGGCTCGGGCACGATCCCACGGCGTACCGCGGTGCGGCCCAGCGCGGTGTTCGAGGCGGTCGCCTCCAGGCACCCGGAACGTCCGCACGGGCAGGGAACGGTGGAGTCCGGCACGGGCAGGTGCGCCACGTCACCGGCCGCGGCCCCGGGCCCCTGATGGACGACCCCGGCGAGTCCGACGGCCGCGTCGACGACGTTGCCGATGAACAGGTGGACCAGGCTCCGCCGGGCGGCGGGCCGGCCGAAGAGGATCTCCGACTGGGCGATGGAGCGGGCGTGGTTGTCCACGCGCACGGTGTGCCCGCCGAGGCCACGGGCGAGTTCGGCGGCGAGCGGCCGGCGGCGCCACCCCAGGGCCTGGTGGCGGACGACCACCCCCTCGGCGGGATCCACCCAGCCGCCGACCGCGGCGCCGACCCCGAGCAGCGGCCGGCCCCTCGTGTGCGCGTCGAGGAAGCCACGGAGTTCGTCGGCGACGGCAGCGGGCAGCCCGTCCGGCGTGATGCCGTCGTGGGGGTACGAGTGCCGGGCCAGGACCTGTCCGCGCAGGTCGACGAGGGCGAAGGTCGAACCGGGGACGCCCAGATGGACCCCGCCCGCGACGGGTCCGCCGGAGGCACCGATGTGCAGGTCGACGGGGATCTGGGGCCGCCCGACTCCCCCGCTGCCGGCCGGTTCGGGCAGCTCGCGCAGGAGACCCAGCCGGGTGAGGTCGGTGGCCTGGCGCGAGACGGCGGCGGGGCTGAGGCCGGAGAGCCGGGCGACGGCGCTGCGGGCCACCGGTCCGTGGTCGAGGACGGTCCGCAGGACGGTGGCGGCGTTGGCCTCGCGTCGGCCGTCGCCGGCCATCCGGGGACCGTGCGGAGTGTTCCTCGTCATGGGTGCCTCTCTGGTCTCTGTTGCGGTGGTGTGAAATCCCGTGGTGCTCGCCACGGGCACCGCCGGCCTGCCGTCGGCGCTCCTCCCGCTCCCGCCGCGACGGGAAGTCACCACAGGTCAAAGGCGGTTCGACGGGACGAGTCAGGCCGGTTCGGCAGCGCCGGGCCGGCGCCGATTCAACCATCGGGGGCGGCCGTTCGGGGAGTCGACCGGTGCTTGACGCCCCCAGGCGGGCGCTGCGAGTCTCCGGGACATGTTCGCGACCTCCTCCTGTCCCGCCGTCTCCGGCGTCTGATCCTCGCGACCCCTTCCTGTGAGCGGTACGCCGCTCCGGCTCTCGCACGTCGCATCCCGCCCCGAGGCCCGTCGGCCCGCCGCCCGGCCCGTCGTGGCGCTCGAAGGACGCGTGAGACCCCGGTGGGACCTCTTCGGCCCTCGCCGGGGCTTCCCGCCTCCTCATTACTTCCGCTCCGAGATTAATCGGGCCCAGAGCCTGCCCGGGCCCCCTCCGACACCCGTCCGGGCCTCGTCCGACACCCCGCCCGGCCCTCGTCCGACACCTGTCCGGAACCCGTACCGGACCCATGAAAGGACCCACCATGTCGACCGCGACCACCACCGAGTCCGTCACCGTCCAGAAGGTCGGCGGCCGCCTCGGCGCCGTCATCTCCGGCGTCCGCCTCGGCGGCGACCTGCCCGCCGAGACCGTGGCCGAGATCCGCTCCGCGCTCCTCGCGCACAAGGTCGTCTTCTTCCGCGGCCAGGACCACCTCGACGAGGAGGCCCACGAGGCCTTCGGCCGGCTCCTCGGCACACCCGTCGCCCACCCCACCGTCCCCTCTGCCGACGGCCGTTACTCCTTCCCGATCGACTCGGACTACGGCGGCCGCGCCAACCAGTGGCACACCGACGTGACCTTCGTGCCCGCCTACCCCGCCTTCTCGATCCTGCGCGCGGTGGTCATCCCGCCGTACGGCGGCAACACCCTGTGGGCCAACACCGCCACCGCGTACAAGAACCTCCCCGAACCGCTGCGCGCCCTGGCCGACAGCCTGCGCGCGGTGCACTCCAACGACTACGACTACGCGGCCCTGCGCCCCGGTGCCCTCCCGGAGCAGCTCGCCCGCTTCCGCGAGATCTTCGCCTCCACGAAGTTCCTCACGGAGCACCCGGTGGTACGGGTCCACCCCGAGACCGGCGAGCGGACCCTGCTCCTCGGCAACTTCGTCCAGCGGATCAGCGGTCTGACGGGCGCCGACTCCCGCGCCCTGCTGGGCCTCTTCCAGTCGCACGTCGAGCGCCCGGAGAACACGGTGCGCTGGCAGTGGCAGGTCGGCGACGTGGCGATCTGGGACAACCGCGCCACCCAGCACTACGGCGTGGACGACTCCGACGACCACGTGCGCAAGCTGCGCCGCGTGACCATCGACGGCGACGTGCCGGTCGGCGCGGACGGACGCTCCTCGGTGCTCCTCGCGCCCGAGTCCGTCCCGGACCCGGCGTTCGGCATCGCCTCCGGCGACTCGACGGAGGAGCCCGCCGCCGTATGACCGGCGTCCCGCCCCGGGTGATCGTGGTCCTCACCGACCAGCAGCGGTGGGACACCACGGGCGCCCACGGCAATCCGGCCGGGGTGACGCCCGAGTTCGACCGGCTGGCCCGCGAGGGCACCCTGGTCGAACGGGCGATCACCCCCAATCCGGTCTGCGCGCCCGCCCGTTCGGCGCTGCAGACCGGCCGCTGGCCGACCTCCACCGGGGTCTTCCGCAACGGCCTCCCGCTGCCGGCGGACACGCCCACCCTCGCCTCGGTCCTCGGCGCGGCGGGCTATGTCACGGGGTACATCGGCAAGTGGCACCTGGCGGGCGAGGCCTCGCCCGACGGGCCGGTGCCGCCCGGAAGGCGGGGCGGCTACACCCATTGGCTGGCCTCGGACCGGCTCGAGTTCACCTCGGACGCCCACCGCACGGTGGTGTTCGACGAGGACGGCGAGCCGGTCCGGTTGCCGGGCTACCGCTCGGACGCGCTCGTCGACGCGGCGATCCGCTTCGTCGCCGACCATCACGACCGGCCGTTCCTGCTCTTCCTCTCCCTTCTCGAACCCCACCACCAGAACGCGACGGACGACTACCCCGCGCCCGCCGGATACCGGGAGCGGTACGAGGGCCGGTGGCTGCCGCCGGACCTCGCGGCGCTGAGCCCGTCCGCTCCGCAGGGCGGAGCCCATCGGCATCTCGGCGGCTACCTCGGCCAGGTCAAGCGGGTGGACGAGGGGGTGGGGCGGCTGCGTGACGCCCTGCGCAGCCTGGCCGTCGAGGACGACACCGTGCTCGCCTGGACCGCCGACCACGGCTCCCACTTCCGCACCCGCAACTCCGAGTACAAGCGCTCGGCGCACGACGCCTCGGTGCGGGTGCCGTGGGTCCTGACCGGCCCGGGCTTCCGGGGCGGCGGGCTCGTCCGGCAGCCCGTGTCCACGGCCGACCTGATGCCGACCCTGGTCGAGGCCGTGGGACTCGACGTACCGGAAGGAGTGCAGGGCCGGTCGCTGCTGCCGCTGGTCGGCGGCGGGACCGACCCGGGCCGGCCGGCATCCGCGTTCGTCCAGATCAGCGAGGACCAGGTCGGGCGGGCGGTGCGGACCGAGCGGTGGAAGTACGTGGTGTCGGCGCCGCCCGGGGTGGACCCCTGGCGGGAGGCGGCCGCCGACGTCTACCGGGAGACGGAGTTGTACGACCTGGCGGCCGATCCCTACGAGCTGGAGAACCTGGTGGGTCTCGCCTCCCATCGCGAGGTGGCCGACGGCCTGCGCGACGCGCTGACCGAGTGGCTGCTGCGGGTCGAGGGGACCGTGCCGGTGATCGAGGCGGCCCCTTCACGGAGTCTGGACCAGCGGCGTCCCGAGTCGTTCCCGGACGGCCGGGTTCCTTGGGAGGGGGTGCGGTTCGGCCATCGCTGACCGGGGGCGACGACGGTCACGCGGGGAGACCGAAGGGCTCGCCCGGTCAGCCCGACGGCTTCGCGTAGTCGCCGAAACCCGTCCAGTCCAGCGCGACGCAGGCCTCGTCACCGAGGACCCACGCGTCGTGCCCGGGCTGGACCTCCATGTAGTCCCCGGCGCCGTACTCGGTCGTCTCGCCGTCGTCCATGACGACCTTCATCCGGCCGCTGACGATGTATCCCACGTGCGACGCCTGGCAGCTGTCGGTGCCGGCGATCGGTTTGACGTGCTTGGTCCACTGCCAGCCCGGCTCGAACACGGCGCGGCCGACCGCGCCGCTCCTGCCGCTGACCAGGTCGAGCCTGCCCTTGCCGTCCTCGAAGGGGCGGGTCTCGTCCGCCGCGTCGAAGCTCTTCTTGACGATGCCGGTCATCATTCGCTCCCGGCGATGGAAGGACGGAATCCCCGAGTCCACTTCCAGGCTACGCGGGGGCATTCCGGCAGGCACCTCTGCATACGGACGCATACCCATGCCACAGGTCGTTCATATGTGCATTGAATTTTTGTTGAACGGGGATCGCCATTTGGTGGATCCACGCATATCCGCAGGTCAAATTCTGTGCGCATCCCTTACCGGGCAGACCTACACATAAAGGCCAGATAAGAGCACAATGAAGCAGCGGCAGCATGTGCCGCACATGCGGTCAGACGTGCACGACGCCAGAAGGAGGCGAGTCGTATGGCCGACGTCTCTCACCGTCCTGGTGATATCGCAGGACACCCCGATGCGCCGGAAATGCGGGACCGATATGCCCGTATGCTCCAGACCCGAGGTGTCGCGGCGGTCGAGGAACTCGTGATCCTCGCCGGTATCTACGCCGCGATCTCCGCGTGGACGGTCCACTTCTCCGCCACCCAGCCCGCGCTCGCCATCAGCAACCTGGTCGTCGGCATCGCCCTCGCGGTCCTCGGCCTGTGCATGTCGATGGTTCCCGAGCGGTCCCAGGACCTCAACTTCGTCGTCCTGCTGATGGGTGCGTGGCTGATCGTCGCCCCGTGGGTGGTCGGGTCGAGCCCCGACACCGGCACCATCCTCAGCAACGTCATCACCGGCGCGTGCGTCTGCCTGTTCTCCCTCACGGCCGGCGGACTGCTCATGACCAAGCGAAGGACGTGACCCACTGATCCTCTCCCGGAACGGCGGCCCCTCCACCCCCGGAGGCGCCGCCGTTCACTGTTTTCCGCCCCGGAACGGCCACCGCCCGGTAACGAATTGACCCACATGGTTTCAGCCACCTAAGTTCTGCGTAAAGCTTGCTCCACAGGGACAGGCTCCCGCTCGCATACCCAGTCCTTGGGGGGACAAAGTGAACTGGTACCTCGATGTCATCAAGAAGTACGCGGTCTTCAACGGCCGGGCGCGCCGCCAGGAATTCTGGATGTTCGAGCTGTTCAACTTCATCATCGCGGTCGTGCTGATGATCATCGGCTTTGCTCTCGACTTCACGCTCCTGAGCACGCTTTACTCGCTCGCCGTCTTCCTGCCGTCCCTCGGTGTGATCGTCCGCCGTCTGCACGACACGGGCCGCTCGGGCTGGTGGGTCCTCATCGGCCTGGTGCCGATCGTCGGCTTCATCGTCCTCATCGTCTTCGCGGCCACCGAGGGCGACCAGCACGAGAACGCGCACGGCCCGAACCCGAAGCTGGCCCCGGCCTACTGACGGTCCCCCCTCGCGGCGGGTCCCGACCCGCCGAAGGCATCGGCCCGCTGAAGGTCCGGCCCGTCGACGGTCCGGCCTGTCGCAGGCCTCGTCACGCGCATGCGGCCCCCGGAGGAATCCTCCGGGGGCCTTCCGCATGCCGGGGGGCCTTCCCCCGTACCGCTCGGGGCACGTCGTCGCGCGCCACGGTGCCGCCGCATAGAGCCGCCGCGGCGCGTTCGCCCGGGCCGCCTTGTGCAGGATGGCGCACGACCGGGACCGAAGGACCCGCCTAGCCTCGCCGCAACGGCACCAACGAGGGGCGGTACCACCGGTGAACTGGCACATCCACGACTACCGCGAGAGCGATCTCGCCGCCGTCGTCCATCTGATCGACACGACCGCGGAGCTCGGTCAGGAGTCCGTGTTCTCGCTGGCCGAGTGCATCGGCGCCCTGACCACCCGCCAGCCCGCCGTGGTGGCCGTCCACCAGGGCGTCCCCATCGGCGCCGCCCTCGCCTCCGTCTCCGGCGAACGGGCCTGGGTCATGCGGATCGCGATCTCCTCCGCCTGGCGCGGCCGCGGTCTCGCCAGCGCGCTCCTCGTGGAGCTGGAGCGGCGGCTGGTGGCGGCCAGGGTCGGGCGGATCGCGTACGTCCTGCCTGAGGAGGAGCTGCTCGGCGAGGGTCTCCTCAACGCCGGGTACACACGCCAGCCGGCCGTCGCGTACTTCGAGAAGGTGGAGCCGCTGCACGGCCCCGCCGCCGGACTCCTCGACGATCTGGGCGGCCGGCTCCTGCCCGGTGACCTGTGGGCCAAGGTCGCCGGCATGGAGCGGGAGAAGGATCTGATCGAGCGCCGGGTGGTGCTGCCGCTCGCCGAGCCGGAGCGCGCCGGCCGGCACGGGGTGCGGCCGCCGCGCGCGGTCTGTCTGTTCGGACCGCCCGGTACGGGCAAGACGACGTTCGCCCGCGGGGTCGCCTCCCGGCTTGGCTGGCCGTTCGTGGAGATCCTGCCGTCCCGCCTCGCCGACGAGGGGAATCTCGCCGCCGCCCTGCGGTCCGCGTTCGCGCGGATCGCGGAGCTGGAGCGGGTGCTCGTCTTCATCGACGAGGTCGAGGAGATCGCGCCCGTCCGCTCGGAGCCCGCGCAGCCCGGTGGCATGCACGGGGTGACGAACGAACTCCTCAAGCTGATACCGGGGTTCAGGGAGCGGGACGAGCGGCTGCTCGTCTGCGCCACCAACTCGATCCGCTCACTGGACCCGGCGTTCCTGCGGCCCGGCCGCTTCGACTACCTCATCCCGATCGGTACGCCGGACAAGGCCGCGCGTGCGGCGATCTGGTCCCGGTACACCGACGGCAGGACGGACGTCGACATCGACGAACTGGTCCTGGCGAGCGACCTGTTCACCCCGGCCGACATCGAGCACGCGGCCCGGATCGCCGCCCAGGCCTCCTTCGAGCGGGATCTGCTCGCCGTCGGCGGGCGGGGCGTCGAGGGTCCGGTGCCCGGGGCGAGCACCGCGGACTATCTGGCGGCGATCGGCGAGTGCCGGCCGACGGTCACTCCGGAGATGGTCGAGCAGTTCGCCTCGGACATCACCACGCACGCACGGATCTGAGTGCGAACGTCTCGCGGGCGGCGTCCAGTTCGGCCCGGTCGGGCGGCCGGGCGCCGGACCGGGAGACGGTGACGGCCGCTGCCGCGCCCGCCCTTGCCAAGAGGCTCGCGAGGTCCTCGGCGCCGAGTGCGCCGAGGGCGTCCCGATCCCGCCCGGCGAGTGCGTCGAGAACGGCGGACATGAAGGAGTCGCCCGCGCCGACCGTGTCGACGACGGTGACCGGCTGCGCCTCGGCGGCGATCGTGCGGTGGCGGGTGACGGCGAACGATCCGGCCGCCCCCAGGGTGACGAGGACGACGGCCGGGCCGAGGGCGAGCCAACGGGCGGCGACCGTACGCGGATCCTCGCCCGGGTACAACCAGGCGAGGTCCTCGTCGCTCGCCTTGACCAGGTCGCTGAGGGCGACACAGCGCTCGACCCGGGTCACGGCCGAGCCGTGCTCGCCCATCAGTGCGGGCCGCACGTTGGGGTCGTAGCTGACGGTGGCACGCTCCCGCAGCCGCTCGGTCTCGGCGAGGACGGCGGCCGCGCCGGGCGCGGTGACGGCGGCGATCGAACCGATGTGCACATGGCGGGGCGCCAGGTCGGCCGGCGCCCCGCCCTTCAGCGTCCACGCGATGTCGAAGGTGTACGAGGCATGGCCGCGCGCGTCGAGACCGACGACCGCCGACGGGGTGCGTGCGGGCACGTCGCCGACCTCCACCCGTACGCCCGCGCTCTCGAGGTGGGCCTCGATGAGCCGGCCGGTCGGATCGTCGGCGAGCTGGGTGAGCAGGGTGACGTCCCTGCCGAGCCGCCCCAGGCCGTAGGCGACGTTCGCGGGGCTGCCACCGGGATGGACGCGGTCGGCGGCGTCGGAGCCGGCCGGGGCGCGGACGATGTCGGCGACGCATTCGCCGATCACCAGGAAGGACATGGGTCAGATGGTACGGGGCTCCGCACCGCACCGGGCGGGGGACCGGGCGAGCGCGCCGCGGAGCAATATCGTGGTCGTGCGCGCTCCCGTACGACGTCGGGGAGCGACGAGCGACGCGGAACGACGACGACGGGTGACGGCCGGCGAAGGCCGCGAGGGCAGGGCGACGACAGGGGGACCGCTCCGGTGGAGCAGTACGAGGGACTCGAGCTGATGACCGTCACGCGGACCGAGGAGCTGGAGGCGTGGCTGGAGGGCCACCACGCCGACCGGCCCGGGGTCTGGCTGAGGATCGCCAAGAAGGGCAAGGGGGGCGAGTCGCTGACGAATCCGGAGATCCTCGACTGCATGCTGTGCTTCGGCTGGATCGACGGCCAGCGCAAGGGCGGCGACGGGGCCTACTACTTCCAGAAGTACACGCCGCGCCGGTCCCGGAGCCTCTGGTCGCAGGTGAACGTCCGCAAGGTCGCGGTGCTCACCTCGGCGGGCCGGATGCGTGAGCCGGGCCTCGCCGAGGTGCGGGCCGCACAGGCGGACGGCCGGTGGGAGTCCGCGTACCCGTCGCAGGCGGAGGCGACCGTACCGGACGACCTCGCGGCGGCCCTGGCGGCCGACGAGGCGGCGCGGGCCTTCTTCGAGGGGCTCGGGAAGACCGATCGGTACCTGGTGATCATGAGGCTGTGGCAGGCCCGCACCGAGAAGGGCCGGGCACAGCGTCTCGAGCGCATGGTGGCGAGGCTGGCGGCGGGCGAGAAGGTCCGGTGACGGCCGCGCCGTGAGCGACGGAGGCCGGGGCGGCGATCAGCGGCTGCGGCGGTAGAGGACCTGGTGGGCGTCGTACTCGACGAACGAGGAGACATGGGTCATGCCGACGGCCTCCAGGAGCCGCCGGGAGCGGTGGTTCGCCTCCTGGGTCAACGCGACCACACCGGGGGTGTCGAGGAGCGTGGCCTCGACGACGGCGGCGACCGCCTCGCGGGCGTAGCCGTGTCCCCAGTGCTCCGGCAGGAACTGGTACGAGACCTCCGTCTCCCCGTCCCGTGCCTCGGGTTCCACCGTGACGAGGCCGAGCAGGACCTCGTCGGCCGTCCGCACCACCGCGTACACGCCGGGCGCCCCGACGACCCGCCGCTGCCGGATCCGTACGACCTGCTCGGTGACGGGCCCACCCAGATGACGCCTGACCTCGGGGTCCGTCCACAGCCGGGTGACCGCCGGCACGTCGGCGGCGCGAACGGGGCGCAGCAGGAGCCGCTCCGTGGCGAGGGGGGCGGTTCCCGGTGTCGGGGCCGGGATCGACGAGGTGGTCATACGTCCGATCATCTCAGCCCCGCCACCCGTCCGTCGGATCCGGCCGTCGATGCGGCCTAGGACGAGGGGCGGACGAGGGTACGGTCCCCCGGCCGAGGTGCGGGCGGGGGCGGCGGCACCAGGATGACGCTCATGCGAATCGGAATTCTCGGTACGGGAAACGTAGGACAGGCGCTCGCCTCGGCGTGGGCGCGGACGGGCCACGAGGTGGTCCTCGGATCACGTCGGCCGGACGACCCTGAGCTGCTCGCGCGGCTCGAGGAACTCGCCGAGTCCGGATTACGGGTCGACAGCCCGGCGGGAGCGGCGGCGCACGCCGAGGTGCTGGTGAACGCCACCCCGGGTACGGCCTCCGTGGCGCTGCTGCGGTCGATCGGCGCGGAGGTGCTCGCGGACAGGATCGTTCTCGACGTCGGGGTCGGCTTCCTGGAGGACGGATCGCTCTCGCATCCGGGCGTCAGCCTGGGCGAGGAGATCCAGCGGGCGTTCCCGGAGACACGGGTGGTGAAGACGCTCTGCACCGTCGACCGGAAGGTGATGATCGCGCCGGACTCCCTGGAGGGCCCGGCCACGGTGTTCCTCTCGGGGGAGGACGCGGAGGCGAAGAAGGTGGTGCGCGGTCTGGTCGGCGATCTCGGCTGGGCCGACGACGCCCTGCTCGACCTGGGCGGGATCGCGACGGCACGGGGTCAGGAGAACTTCGCCCTGCTGTTCATCGGGATCGCGGTGGCGACCGGGACCTACGAGTTCGGAGTGCGGGTCGTTCTGCCCACCTCGGGCGGGAGCGGCCCCGGCCACTAGCCGATCCTCCCGCCGGCCGCCCCACCGCCCCGCGCGTCCCTCAGGGAGGCCTCGATCGTCGCCCAGTCCGCGGCCATCGGCGCGTACGTCTCCCGTGCGGTGGCCACGTCCTTGTAGCCGCCGGAGGTGACCACGCACACCACCGGACCGTCGTCCTCGCGCGGCCCGTGGGCGCGCAGTCCGGCGAGGCCCGCGGCCGCCGAGGTCTCGCACCACAACCCCTGCGCCGCCAACTCCGCTCGGGCCGCCGCCATCTGTTGGTCCGTCACCGTGCGGGCCCCGCCTCCGCTCTCACGGACGGCGAGGACACCGCGGTAGCTGTTGAACGCGCAGTCGATGGCGTACGCGGTGGTCGGGCCCACGGGGACCCGCGCGACGGGTGCGCCGATACGGAGCGCCTCCGTGAGGGCGCCAGCCGCGGCGGGCTCGGTGGCGTACAGGCGGGGCACGGAGTCGGTGACCCCGAGTCGTACGAGCTCCTGAAAGCCCTTGGCCACGCCGAAGAGCAACTCGCCGTATCCCGTGGGGACATGGACGGCTGCGGGCGCGCGGCCGAGGTCGAGGGCGATCTCGTACGCGAGCGTCTTGTACCCCTCGGGTCCGAAGGGGTGCCCGGTGTGGCCGGTCTCCGTGACGCTGCTGACGTTCTGGAAACCGAGTTCGTCGACGATCCGCCGCATCAGGGGCCGTACCGACTCGTACGGGACGGTCAGCACCGTCGCTCCGTAGGCGCGGAGGTGGGAGGCGACTGCGGGCGGGGCGTACGGGGAGGTGAACACGGCGCAGGGCAGTCCGGCGCGGGCGGCGTACGCGGCGGCGGCCGCGCCGTGGTTCCCCGAGGAGGAGACGACGATGCCCCGGGCGCCGGAGGTGACCGCGGCGCTGACGGCGACCCGGTTGAGACGGTCCTTGTGGCTCCAGGTCGGGTTGCGGGACTCGTCCTTGATCCAGACGCCGTCGGGGAGTGCGACCAGCGGGGTGTTGCCTTCACCGAGCCCGGGTGCGGCCAGCGGAGGAAGGAGCGGGGACCACCGTTCGAGGCCGTGGGCGGCGGGGCGGGTGAACAGGTCGGCGGGGACCTCGTCGTAGGCATAGTCGACGTCGAGGGGGTAGGCGACCTCGTCGGTCGAGGTGATCGGGCAGCCCTCCGTGAGCGGGGGCCAGAGCGGATGGCGCACGGTCGGGTCGGCGAGCGAACGCTGAGTGGTGGCGAGCGAGGTCACGGGGGCCTTTCGGATGGGGACGAGCGCGTACGGGATTCTCTCGCGGGCTCAGTCCGTCATGCGTCGCGTCAGTGCGGCCAGGGCTCCGGGCCGGCGGCCCGGCACCCGCTGCCGCAGGGCGATGAGCAGCGGGCCGAGGGCGCGGGCCCGTGCCCGGTCGCCGATCCGTTCCCACTGGTGGTGGGCCCGGTCCACGGCCCCTTCGACGTCGGTGTCGTCCGTGCGCTGCCCCAGCGCGAGCCGGGCCTCGGCGGCGACGAGCCACAATTCGCAGCTGCGGGCGGGTTCTCCCGCGAGACGGGCGAGGTCGGCCCGTACCTCCGTCCAGTGGACGGCCTCCGCGGACCGGGGCCCGTGGCGGCGCAGCGCCTCGCGCTCCCAGGCCGCGGCCACCGCCGCCGCCTCGCCGTGACGCCCGGCCGCCGCGGCGGCCAGGATCGCGGGGTGCGGGTCCTGTTCGACGACCGGTACGGGGGCGGGGGCGGGAGCCAGGAGGAGGGCCCCCGTCGCGGTCGCGGCGGCCTGGGCGGCGGACTCCGCGTGGAGCGTGGCGTACGGGAGGCGGGCTCCCGAGCGCCAGAGCTCCGCCCAGGACCGCAGGTAGGTGGGAGCGAGGGGCTCGCCCCTGCGCGGGGCGGGGGTCACCCTCCCGTAGAGGGTCGGCCCGGGTCCCAGGTGCAGGAAGCCGGGTGCGGTGGTGAGGCGTTCCCATACGGCGGGGTCGGCCGCGAGGTCGGCGACGACCGTCGTGGTGCCGGGGGCACGGGCGGCGAGTTCGACGGCGAGCCAGTGCCAGGGCAGCGCCGTGTAGCGGAGGGTCGCCGGGGTGGTGCGGGCGAGGGCGAGGTGGGGCAGCTGCTGCCGACGGTCGAGATGGAGCTGCCCCGCGAGGCAGAGCACCAGCGGACCCGGGCTCGCGGCGGCGGCACGCAGGCGGGTGAGGACGGTCTGCGGGTCGAGCGGATCGGCGAGTTCGACGAGCGTGGCGGTGCCGGTTCCGGTGAGGACCCCGGGCGGCACGGCCGCGAGGGCCGGCAGCACGGAAGCGGCGTCCATGGCGCGCCCGCGCCCGGCGGGCGCCGCGGCGAGCAGAAAGGCGGTGCCGGTGGCGGCGGCAGCGGTGGCAGCGGTGCCGGTGGCAGCGGTGCCTGTGCCGGTGGTTCCCGGCGCGCCGACACCAGCCTGAGGCGTCATGCCCACCCCTCCGGCACGAGCCTGAGGCGTCACGCCCACAGCTCCGGCACGAGCCTGAGGCGTCACACCCGCCGCGCCGGTCACTCCTGCCGCTTCCGTCCTCCTCGTACGCACCCCATCCGTCACACCCGTAACTGCCGTACCAGAGGCTCCCGTCGTGCCCTCTTCCGTCCCCGTGCCCGCCCCGCCCGTGACCGCTCTGCGCGTGCTCACCGTGCCGATTCCGTCGTCGTTCACCACCCCCGCACCGTAACCCGTCGCGCCCTGGCCGATAATCGCTGGGCCTTTGACATATGCCGGAAGCACCACCGGATCGAGTGTTGCCAAATCCCTTACGGGTCGTCCCGGGCTGTGCAACAGTCGTATGCGGGCCTCACTTTCACACCTGGCCTGGCCGTGCCGCGCCTGTATCGGAGTACGACATGCCGTCCCCACTGTTCGCGGATCACCCCGCCCAGCAGCCGGAGCCGGGCGCGGTGGACGCGCTGATCTCACAGACCCGCCGCCTGCGCGGCGAGCTCGTCGCCGTGCGCCGGGAAGCCGTGGTGAACGACGACGACCCCCAGCAGCGCTGGCAGCGCGCCCTGTGCGACCTGGCCGTGCATCAACTGGACGACCTCGGGGCCCACTTGGGCCAGCTCCGCGCGGGCGCCCCCGAGCAGCTCGTCACCGAGGAGCCCGCGGAGACGGTCCCCGACACCGCGCTCCCCACCGACCCCGGCACCGCGTACGGCGAGATCTCCCCGCAGCGCACCGGTTCCCTGCTCTCCCGCGTAGGCAGTGCCGAGTGGAACCTCCTGACCGACGAGGTCAGCTGGTCCGAAGAGCTGTTCCAGATCTTCGGACGTACGCGCGAGAGCGGCCCGATGTCGCTGGACGAGATGCCGACGATGGTCTTCGTCGAGGACCAGCCCCTCCTCCAGGGCATGGTGACGGACTGCCTGATCGACGGAAAGCCGATCGACGGCGAGTTCCGGATCGTGCGGACCGACGGCTGCGTGCGCACCGTGCACATGACGGGCGAGCCCGTCCTCGACGCCGACGGCTGCACCGCATCGATGTGGGCCGTGCTCCGCGACGTCAGCGAACTGCGGCGCAGCGAGCGGGCGGTCCGGGAGAGCCGGGACAGCCTGGAGCGCAGCCGCCACATCGAGCAGACCGAGCGGCGGGTCGCCGTCGAGCTCCAGGAAGCGGTGCTCCCCCCCTGGCGCGGCTCGCTCCGCTTCGCCCACGACGGCCCCGCCCCGCTCGACGTGGCCGCACATTACCTCCCGGCCGCCAGCACCGGTCTGATCGGTGGCGACTGGTACGACGCGCTGGCCCTGCCCGACGGGGACGCGCTCCTCACCGTCGGCGACCTGACGGGCCACGGGGTCGCCGCGACCTCCTCGATGGCCATGCTCCTCGGCGCCCTGCGCGGCATGGCCGTGGCCGGGATCCGGCCCGCCGCCCTGATGGGTCATCTCAACCAGCTCCTGGAGACCTCCGTCCAGCCGGCGCTCGGCAGTGCGATGTGCTGCCGCTACGACCCGGTGGCCCAGACACTGACCTGGGCGCAGGCCGGCCACCCCGCCCCGCTGCTGTTCCGCGACGGGACGGGGCACGTCCTCCGGCGGCCCGAGGGCGTCCTCCTCGGAGCCACGACCGGGGCCGTGTACGGCGAGGCCGAAACCCGGCTGGTCCCCGGTGACCTGCTCGTCCTGCACACCGACGGGCTCACCCGTGGCAGCGGTCCCGACGACGACACGGGCACGCGGCGCCTGCTCGCGCTCGGCCGGCGGCTCATCGGGGCGAGGGACGCCCAGGACGGTGTCCGCGCGGTGGTCGAGGAGTTCGGAGAGGAGCAGCGTGCGGACGACGCCTGTGTGATGGTGGTCCGGGTCGGACACTGAACCACGGGACGACCACCGGAGGACCGCCGGAAGACGACCGGACGCGGGGCGCGTCGTAGGACCGCGAGCCCTGGCACGGTCTAGCGCACCGGCGCGCCACGACGCTGTGGCACGGCAGTGCGACCGCAGGGAATCGCCCCTGTCATCGACGGCCCTGAACGCGGTGAACCCGGCCTCGGCGGACCCGACTTCGACCGCACACATCCCCGACTGCCGCTCAGTGGCAGCCCGTTGACGATCGCGCGCTTGGACCGCACGTGAGGCTCCCCGACCCGGCCCCCGGCGTTCGGTCCCCTCAGGCCTGCCCCGTCCTCGGTCGGTTGACCGGGGACCTCGGCAGAGCCAGCTCGATCTCCTCGCGAAGGTGCTCGATCCTCGCGTACCCGGCGTACTGCCCGGTCAGCCGGTACATCTCGCGGAGCCGGTCCCATGTGCGGTGGGACGAGGTCTCTCCCATGGACATCAGGGCGAGCCGGGCGTACCGGTCGGCCTGCTCGGGATCGTCGGCGATGAAGCAGGCCGAGGCGAGCGAGATGTGGTCGAAGAGCTTCGAGCGGTCGTGGCCGCCGCGCCGCAGTTCGAGCGCCAGCTTGGCGTGGCGCTGGGCGGGCACGGCCGCGGCCGGGTCGTGATCCGCCAGGGTGCGGTACGCGAGGGCCTGCATGCCGTGCATGTCGGCCTCGTCGAAGTTCTGCATCCAGCTGGGGTTCTCCTCGTCGCGCCGGTCGGACACGAAGAGGTCCTCGGCCTCGCCGAGGGTCCGGCGCATGGCCTGGCCCCGGCCCATCGAGGCCTGCGCCCAGGCCTCGATGGTGTGGAACATGGCCCGGGTCCTGGGCAGGACGCGTTCGCCCGAGCCGTCCTTGGCGAGCTTCATGAGGTCGAGGGCGTCGTCGGGCCTGCCCAGGTGCACCATCTGCCGGGCGGCACGGGACAGCGCCTCGCCGGCCCTCGGCCGGTCGCCGCCCTCGCGGGCCGCGTGGGCGGCGATCACGAAGTACTTCTGTGCCGTGGGTTCGAGACCCACGTCGTGGGACATCCAGCCGGCCAGGACAGCCAGGTTGGCGGCGACGCCCCAGAGGCGTCGCTGAAGGTGGTCGGCGTGGCGGTAGGCGAGCATGCCGCCCACCTCGTTGAGCTGGCCCACCACGGCCTTGCGCTGGAGTCCGCCACCCCGGGAGGCGTCCCAGGCACGGAACACCTCCACTGAGTGCTCCAGCGCCTCGATCTCCTCCGACCCGATGGGGGCGGCCTCGTAGCGGTCGAACCCAGCGGGGTCGGCGTGGAGGGGATCGGTGGCCCGTGGGGGGGTTCCCTGGCGAGCGGGGTCGGTCTGCAGCCAGTCGTGCATGGCGTTGCTGAGTACGGAGCCGGCGGCAAGCGCGGCACCCGCGCCCACCAGGCCGCGTCGGTTGAGCATGAGGTCCATTCCCGTGAATTCGGTGAGGACCGCCGCCGTACGATCGGGTGCCCAGGGCAGCCCGTCAGGGTTCTCCGTCTTCCTGACGTCCTGCCGCTTTCCGCTGCGCCCGTGTCGTACGAACCCGAGGTCCTCGATGGTCACGACACGGCCGAGTCGCTCGGTGAACAGTGCTGCCAGCACCCGGGGGACGGGATCACGCGGGGTCTCGCCCCGGTCGATCCACCTCCGCACCCGCGAGGTGTCGGTCGCCAGCTGGGGGTGGCCCATGGCCGCCGCCTGCCGGTTGACGAGTCTCGCGAGTTCGCCCTTGGACCATCCGGCCAGGCCGAACAGGTCTGCCAGGCGGGTGTTGGTTTGTCCGGTCACGTCTAAGCCCCCAGGTTCTCGGCTGAGTTGACAGTAGCCCTCTGTCATAGGCCTGGCGACAATTCGCCAGGCTTCGCCAGGGTGCGCGAGATGTTCCGCCACCCGCGCCCGGGTGTCAGGTAGGAACGCGCCACCCCGCCCCGCCGACCGGCCCTCATTCCCCAGGGTGCGGACCGGGGGCGGGCGGGGCGACGCATGCAACTCGTCGGCACACGAAGGGATCTGTCACCTCCATGTACACAGCATCGTCCTCCGTGTCCGCCCCGCCCCGGCCGCAGCACCGGATCGTCCCGGCCGGCGCCGGACCCTACCTCGCACCCGCCCCGCAGGCCGTACGGCCGAGGCGCTGGGCGGCCGGCACGGGTACCCAGCCGATCAGCGGGAGAATCGATCTCTCCGGCCCCCAGGGGGCGCAGCTGAAGATCGCGATCGCCTCCGTCCACCGCATCTGCCCGGAGTTCAACCCGGTCCAGGTGCTGCGGCGCAGCGGGCGTTCCGTACTGATCGTCGGAACGACCGGGCGGACCACGGCGGTCGCGAAGTGTTTACTGGACCACTCCCCCGCGTGGGTCGAGCGGTTCCGGCACGAGATAGCTTCCTACCGCTCCTTCGTCCGCCACCGTCCACCGGTGCGGGCGCCCCGGCTGATCGCGGCCGACCCGGAGAACTGCACGCTGGTGATCGAGCGGATGCCCGGACGGGCGGCGGCGCTCTCGCGCCACCCCGTCGAGGCTCCGCCCCGCGCCGATGTGCGGGCCGCGCTCGGCGCGGTCGCCCGGCTCAACGCCTGGCGACCGCCGGCCGGGACGTTCGACGCGCCGCTGGACTACGGCGCCCGGATCGCCCGCTACCACGAGCTCGGTCTCTTCACCGACCGGGACCGGGACGACCTGCAGAAGCTGCTGCACGGTCTGGCGCACGCGGGCGGCCGCCAGGGCATGGGCCAGTTCTGTCACGGTGACGCCCTGCTCTCCAACATCCTCCTCTCCCCCGCCGGACCGGTCCTCGTCGACTGGGAGCACGCCGGCTGGTACCTGCCCGGCTACGACCTGGCGACCCTGTGGGCCGTGCTCGCCGACGCGCCGCTCGCCCGGCGCCAGATCAGTCAGCTCGCCCAGCAGGCGGGCCCGGCCTCCCGGGACGCCTTCCTGGTGAACCTGATGATCGTGCTGACGCGGGAGATCCGGACCTACGAGACGGCGGTGCAGCGCACCATGAAGGAGGCTCCGCCGGCCGGTTCCGTACCGGTGCCCACGGGCGCGCTCGCGCCCGGCGAGGAACAGCGGCTGCTCCTGAGGCGGCTGCACGACGACTGCGCCATGGCACGGCGGGCCGTGCGCGCGGCGGTCGGGACGCGCTGAACTGGCGGGCCCGACCGACGACACGGGGGGTGCGCCGTGTGCCCGGTGCCGACACACCGGGACGCGGCGCACTGGCACCTCCGCCCTCGGCGGGGCGAGCCATTGGTCCACTCCACTGACGCGTCCCAGGCCCGGGACCTGTCTTCGCGAAACTCTGCCAGTTGGCCTCCATTCCCGCTCTGACGTGGGAACTTCCGTGCGCGTGTGCGTGATTGACGGATCGTCCGGGAGCCGATACCCCTGTACGGGTTCGGTCCCGCACGCCCCGGTGTCACCCCCCGCCCCTGGAGGCTGCCTTGCTCCGTGCCGCGTCTCTCAGACGTACGCCGTCTCGTCGTCTGCCGAAGACCCTGGGCGCCCTCGCGTCCGCCGCCCTGTTGCTCCCGCTGTTGTCCAGCGCCCCGCCGGCCGGTGCCGAGGTGCCCGAGGCGGGTGTCCTCCAGGAACAGTTCGCGCGGGCGGCCGCCCGGCACGGCGTACCGGAGAGCGTGCTGCTCGCCGTGTCGTACCTCCAGTCGCGCTGGGACGCCCACGGCGGCGCGCCGAGTGTGACCGGTGGCTACGGGCCGATGCATCTGACGGACGCGGTGACGGCGCTGGCCGAGGCGCCCCCGCACCACTCGGAGGGAGCGGAGGACCCGCGCGGGGACGCCTCGCGCGCCGTGCGCTCCGGCGCGCGGGCGCCCGAGCCCGCCGCCCTCCCGGCGGCCGGTTCGCTGCCCGCGCGGCTGCGCACCCTGGCGCGGGCGTCCGAGCTGTCCGGGATTCCGGCCGAGGAGCTGCGGACGCGTACGGCCGCGAACATCGAGGGCGGGGCGGCGCTGCTCGCCGCAGCGCAGCGGGAGTCCGGACGTCCGGCGAGCGCGGACCCGGCCGACTGGTACGGGGCGGTGGCGCGGTACTCGGGCGCCGACGACTCGGCGACCGCCGCCAGGTACGCGGACGACGTGTTCGACGTGATCCGGTCCGGCGAGTCCCGGACGACGGACAGCGGGCAGGAGGTGACGCTCGCGGCCGCCCCGGCGGTCACGCCCGACACGGCACAGGTCGCCGGTCTCGGCCTGCGCCCGCCCGCCGACGGTCCCGTGGAGTGCCCGCGCACGGTGGCCTGCGAGTGGATCCCGGCGCCCTACGAGGAGTTCGGCGACGGCGACTACGGCAACCACGACAAGGCGAACCGGCCCGTCTCCCAGTCGATCGACTACATCGTCGTCCATGACACCGAGGCCACCTGGGACGTCACCCTGAAGCTGGTGCAGGACCCGACGTACGTCTCGTGGCAGTACTCGCTGCGCTCCTCCGACGGGCACGTCGCCCAGCACGTGGCGCTCGAGGACGTCGGCTGGCACGCGGGCAACTGGTTCGTGAACGCCAAGTCCGTGGGCCTCGAGCACGAAGGCTTCCTCACCGCGCCGGACTCCTGGTACACGGAGGCGATGTACCGGTCGTCGGCGCGGCTCGTGCGGTACCTCGCCGTCCGGTACGGCATCCCGCTCGACCGGCAGCACATCCTGGGCCACGACAACGTGCCGGGGACGGTGACGTCCACGATCAAGGGCATGCACACGGACCCGGGGCCGTACTGGGACTGGGCGCACTACTTCACGCTGCTCGGCAGGCCGATCACGCCGAGCGCCGGTCCCCGGGCGGGTGTGGTGACGATCCGGCCCGACTTCGGGTCCCACAGGCCGGTCTACACGGGCTGTGTCGCGGCCGGCGAGGCGTGCGCGCCGCACGGCAGCGGGGCGGTGCGCCTGCACACCGGGCCGAGCGCCGACGCGCCCCTGGTGAAGGACATCGGTCTGCGACCGGACGGGCAGGAGTCGACCACCGGGGTCAACGACACCGGGGCGCGGGCGTCGACCGGGCAGAGCTACGCGGTGGCGGAACGCCGGGGCGACTGGACCGCGGTCTGGTACCTCGGACAGAAGGCCTGGTTCCACAATCCGGCGGAGGAGCCGACCGCGGTGAACGCGCGGGGGCTCGTCCTGACGCCCCGCGAGGGGCTGGCGTCGGTGCCGGTGTACGGGCGGGCGTATCCGGAGGCCTCGGCGTATCCGGCGGGTGTGCCGGTGCAGGCGGTGTCGCCGCTGCCGTACCGGCTGCTCGCGGGGCAGCGGTACGTGGTGGGCGACCGGACCCCGGGCGAGTACTACTTCGCGCCGGTGTTCGACAGCAGCGGCCACACGGTCGTCCGGGGGCAGGAGCAGTACTACCAGATCCAGTTCGGCCATCGAGTGGCCTTTGTGAAGGCCGCTGACGTGCGGGTTTCCCAGTCCTGACGAAAGCATGGCCGAAAGGCGAAGGGTGGTGCCGGATGAACGATCCGGCACCACCCCTTCGGCGTTCATAGGACTATTCGGAAGATCGCGTGCGCCGTACGGGCGACGGGTAAAGGTGGGCCCGACACAGCCCATGCTCACCGGAAGGCCCCTCAGCAGATGCCTCAGCCCTTCGTTATGCCGGACTTCTATGTTCCGTATCCGGCGCGGCTCAATCCCCACCTGGAGGCCGCCCGCACGCACACCCGTGACTGGGCGCGGGAGATGGGGATGCTGGAGGGTTCGGGGGTCTGGGAGCAGCACGACCTCGACTCGCACGACTACGCGCTGCTCTGCTCGTACACCCATCCGGACTGCGACGAGGAGGCCCTCAACCTCGTCACCGACTGGTACACCTGGGTCTTCTTCTTCGACGACCACTTCCTGGAGGTCTTCAAGCGGCCCCAGGACCGGGCGGGCGGCAAGACCTATCTGGACCGGCTGCCGCTGTTCATGCCGGCGGACCCGGCGGCGGGCATGCCCGAGCCCACCAACCCCGTCGAGGCGGGACTGGCCGACCTCTGGCTGCGGACCGTCCCCTCGATGTCGGAGGGCTGGCGGGTGCGGTTCGCCGAGGCGACGGAGCACCTGCTGTACGAGTCCCTCTGGGAGCTCGACAACATCAACGACGGGCGGATCGCCAACCCCGTCGAGTACATCGAGATGCGCCGCAAGGTGGGCGGCGCGCCCTGGTCGGCGGGGCTCGTCGAGTACGCGGCGGGGGCGGAGGTCCCGGCCCAGGTGGCGTACTCCCGGCCGCTGCGGGTCCTCAGGGACGCCTTCTCGGACGCCGTCCATCTGCGCAACGACCTGTTCTCGTACCAGCGCGAGGTGGAGGACGAGGGCGAGAACAGCAATGGCGTGCTCGTCCTCGAGAAGTTCCTCGGCTGTACGACCCAGGAGGCGGCGAACGCCGTCAACGACCTGCTGACCTCACGGCTCCAGCAGTTCGAGAACACCGCCCTCACCGAAGTGCCGCTGCTCGACGCCGAGAAGGGCCTCGACGCCGCCGAGTGCGCGGCCGTCGCGGCCTACGCGAAGGGGCTGCAGGACTGGCAGTCGGGTGGCCACGAGTGGCACATGCGCTCCAGCCGGTACATGAACGAGGGCATGGTCGGCGGCCCTTCGCACCTCGAAGGGGTCCTCGGCACCTCCGCGCTCGACATCCGCACCCTCTTCGGCCGCCCGGCGGCGTCGCGGCTGCGGGCGCTCACCCATGTGCCGCACCAGCAGGTGGGCCCGTCGCTGCTGCCGGAGTTCGACCTGCCGTACCCGCTCACCGTCAGCCCGCACCACGCGGAGGCACGCCGGCTGTCGCTCGACTGGGCCGAGCGGTTCGGTCTCCTGGACGACCTCTGGGACCGGCCGCTGGCGGAGGGCTTCGACCTGGCGCTGTGCTCGGCCGGGCTCGATCCGGACGCCACCCTGGAGGAGCTGGAGCTCAGCGCCGAGTGGCTGACCTGGGGGACCTACGGGGACGACTACTACCCCGCCGTCTTCGGCCGCTCGCGCAACCTGCGGGGTGCGAAGGAGCAGACCGAACGGTTCAAGTCCTGCCTGCCGCTGGAGGATCCGGCCGCGGGCGCGGCGCTCGCCGTGAACCCGCTGGAGCGCTCGCTCGCCGACCTCTGGGCCCGGACCGCGGGCCCCATGGCACCGGAGGCCCGCGCCCAACTGCGGTACGCGCTCGACGTGATGCTGGACAGCTGGCTCTGGGAGCTGCACAACCAGGCGCAGCACCGGGTTCCCGACCCCGTCGACTACATCGAGATGCGCCGCAGCACCTTCGGCTCCGAACTGACCATGCTGATGGCCCGGTTGCGGCACGACGAGGTGCTGCCGCCGGAGCTGTTCCGCTCGGGGACCGTGCGCGCCCTGGAGAACGCGGTCATGGACTACGGGACGCTGATCAACGACCTGTTCTCGTACCAGAAGGAGATCGAGGTCGAGGGCGAGGTGCACAACGGCGTTCTGGTGCTGCAGAAGTTCTTCGACTGCGACTACCCCACGGCGGTGGCCATGGTCGACGACCTGATGCGGGGCCGGCTGCGCCAGTACGAGCATCTCAAGACGCGTGAAGTCCCTTTGATGTACCAGGACTTCGGGCTCGACGAGACGGCCCGAGCGGCCTTCGGAGCCTATCTGCGGGAGCTGGAGGACTGGCTCGCGGGCATCCTGAACTGGCACCGGAAGGTGCGGCGTTACGCGGCGGAGGACGTGCACGCGGGCAGCGGTACGGCGCTGCTGCGGAGCGGGCCGACCGGTCTCGGCACCTCGGCGGCCCGGATGGCGGATCTCCTTGGTCCGGTCAGGGTCTGAGGCTGAGGGCGGAGCGGCCGCGCAGGCCGCTCCACGCTCCGGCGATCAGCTGTGCCGGCCGCGCAGCTCGTCGAGTTCGCGGCGGTCCCGCTTGGTGGGGCGTCCGGCGCCCCGGTCCCGTACGGCGGCGACGGCCACGTGCTCGCGCGGCGGCGGGGGCGGGCTGTTGTCCACGTACGCCTCGACGGCGACCGGCGGACCGACCCGCTTGGTGTGGAGTTCCTTGACCTCGACGATCCGTTCCCGCCCGCCGTGGAAGACCCGGACCTCGTCGCCGGGCTTCACCGCCTGGGCGGGCTTGGCGCGTTCGCCGTTGACCTTGACGTGTCCGGCCCGGCAGGCCGCGGCGGCCTGGGCACGGGTCTTGGTGAGGCGGACCGCCCAGATCCAGCTGTCGACGCGTGCGCTCATCGGCCCCCGCTCCCCCCGTCAGCCCTGCTGGAACAGCTCGGCGGACAGCGGCTTGAGCAGCGCGTACAGGTCGTCGGTGATCGGCCGGTCCCAACTGGCGATCGTGACGAGGACGTTGTCGCTGCGGTCGAACTGGACGCAGGAGATGCGGCTCTCGGAGAGCTTGAGGCGACGGACGATCAGCAGGTTGTCGCCCTGCATCACGGGGACGTCCTCGGTGTCGAGGACCTCGACCGGCTCGTCGTTCTCGAGAGCGGCGAGGAGCTGGGCCACCTCGAAGGGGATCTGGCCGTCGGCCAGCTCCCGCGCCGGGGATCCCTCGGGCAGGTTGCCGATGATCATCGCGGGGCCTCGGCCGCCGAACAGGTCGTACCGGAGGAAGACGCCCTGGCAGGAGCCGTCGGGGGCGGGCAGCAGGCCGGCGCCGAGGTTACCGGGCCAGTCCCCCGGGTCCATGGCCAGGACATCGAAGTCCGGGCCCGCGGGAGTGGCGGCGCTGCGGCGGCGGAGGAAGGACATACGGCCATGGTACGTGCCCCGGCGCGCGATGCGACGCGCCGGGCGGCTCCGGGGGGTCAGTCCTGTCCGGCGAGGTCCCGGGGCTCCCGTCCGGTGTTCCTGAGGGCCTGCGCGAGGCCCGTGCGGTCGGTTCCGAGCTTGCGGTAGACGGCCGAGAGGAGCCGGGCCACGGTGGTGGCGTCGACGCCGAGAATCGCGGCCGCGTCCTGGTCGCGGACGGTGAGGTCGGCGGCGGCGCGCTCACGGGCGGTGAGCGTGTCCGTGCCCGCCGGGTGGAGCGCCCGCGGGCGGAGTCCGGCCGCCGCGAGCTCGGCGCGGGCCACCTCCACGAGGGCGTCGGCGCCGCAGTCCTGGGCGGCCTCGAGACCCCGGTAGAGATGCTCGGCGGCCTCCACGGCGCGCTCGGTGCGCCGGAGGGCCGCGCCGAGGGCGACGAGGGAGCGGGCCAGCTCGTACGCGGCGGGTGACTGGTCGAGCCAGTCGACGGACTCCTCCAGGAGCTTCACGCGATCAGCGGGCTCCGACACCTCGGCGGTCACGCGGAGCGCCTGGCCGATCGCGGAGGGCGCCCCGTACTGGCGGGCGCGGGCGACGGCCTCGTGGGCGGTGGCGAGGGCCTTCGACGGGGAGGTCGCCGCCTCGGCGAGCGCGAGGTGGAGCTGCCAGGGGCAGCAGGAGGGGTTGCGCTTGCCCCGCGGGTCGAGGCGCCTGCCGACGGCGGCCAGCTCCTCGGCGGCCTCCTGGGTGCGGCCGGTGGCGAGCAGCAGTTCGGCGTGGACGGTCTCGCAGTCGGGGATGGTGACGGCGGCGGGGAACGGTTCGCCGAAGTCGTGCTCACGGGCGACCAGCACGGCCTCCTCCGTACGGCCGCGGGCGATGAGGACCTCGATCATGACGCCGGTGGCGTACCAGAGGGCAGGGGTGCGGGCGCCGACGCGCTCGGCGAGGCGGAGTCCGGCGCGGGCGAAGTCCTCGGCCTCCATCAGCCGGCCGCGCCGGAAGCGGATGTAGCCGATGAGGGTGTACGCGAAGGCCAGGTGCGCCCCGCGCCAGCCCTGCTTCTCGAATTCGGCGGTCCCGGCGGCGAAGAGTTCCTCGGCGCGGCCGGGCCGGTCGGCGTAGAGGTGGAGCAGGGCCACGAGGACCGGCACCTCGAAGCCCCGGCTCTCGTCGGCCCAGGTGAAGCCGCCTTCGAGGGCGCGTTCGGCCTCCTTGAGGGCGAGGGAGGCGGGTTCGGCGCGCAGGGTGGCGTCCCAGGCGCGGAGTCCGATGATGTACCGCTCGGTGACGTCGCGGCCGGTGAGCCGGTCCGCGAGCGCCGCGAGGCGCCGGGACCGGGCGGGCGATTCCGGTTCGTCGGCGCGCAGGGCGTCCCACATGAACTTCTCGGCCTGCATCCGGAGTCGGCTGCGGGCGTCGGTAGCGATCCGGGCCTCCTCGCCGAGCAGCTCGGAGGCCTCGACGAGCCGGTCGCTGTGGGCGAGGACCTGGGCGAGGCGGTAGACGATGCCGTGGCGGAGCGCCGGGTCGCTGACCGGCTCCTCCAGGGCGGCCCGCAGATGGTTCACGGTGGTGGCGGGCTCGGTGAGGAGCGAGGAGCAGCCGAGTTCGAAGAGGACGGCGGCCCGGTCGTCGGCCGCGGGCGGCTCGCGCAGGGCGCGGGCGAGGAAGCGGCGGGCCGCGTCGGGGGCTCCGGCGCGGAGGTTCTCGCCGGCGGCGGCGCGCAGCTGGCCGACGACCCAGGGGTCGCCCTCGGGGTGGGTCTCCAGGAGATGGCGGGCGGCCGCCGTCGGGCCGAGCCCGGCGTCGACGACGCACCAGGCGGCCTGGCCGTGCAGGGCGACGCGGGTGGCGTCCGGGATGGACCGGTAGACGGTGCTCGCGATGAGCGGGTGGACGAACTGGAGCGGATCGTCGGCCTGTTCGGCCTCGGCGAGGACGCGTGCCTCACGGAGCCGGGCGGCGCAGTCGGCGACGGCCTCGCCGCCGAGACCGGCGACGGCGCCCGCGAGCTGGGGTGAGATCTCGGTGCCTAGGACGGCGCAGGCCCAGGCGAGGCGGACGGTGGCGGGTCCGAGCCGTTCGAGCCGGGTGACGAGGCCGCTGCCCTTGAGGGCGGCGGAGAGGTCGGGGAGTTCGTGGGCTCCGTCGGCGGTGGGTTCGAGGCCCTGGTCGCGGACCTTGGCGGCGAGTTCGACCGCCTCGAAGGGGTTGCCCGCGGTGACGGACCAGAAGTCGCGGCAGAAGCTGTCGTCGGCGTGGGCGCCGACGCGGTCGCGGACGAGCCGGGCGACGGCGGACGAGGTGAGCGGGGCGAGGTCGAGGGGGCGCTGGCCGGACCTGCGTCCGGTGAACTCGACCCCCTCGGCGGGGAGTTCGTCGGGGCGGTAGGCGACGACGAGGAGCATGGGCAGTTCCTCGGCGCGCGGGGCGAACGCGGCGAGCCAGCCGAGGGATTCGGGGTCGGCCCAGTGGACGTCGTCCAGGACGACGACGAGGGGCGCGCGGCGTACGGCGAGATGGGTGAGGACCCAGTCGAGTCCGTCGCGCAGACCCTGCGGGTCGGGCGGCGAGCCTTCGGCGGAGGCGCGGAGCCCGAGGGCGGGGCCGACGATGTCGTACCAGGAGCCGAGGCGTTCGCGCAGTTCGGCGTCGGTGGCGTGGGCCAGCTGCGGCTGGAGGAGCTGGCGGGCGACGTGGAACGCGACCCGCTGTTCCTGGTCGCCGCCGCGCGCGGAGAGCACCGTGCAGCCGCGGGCACCGGCGCGGCGCCGGATCTCGGCGAGGAGGGTGGTCTTCCCGAGGCCGGCGGGAGCGGCGTAGGCGAGTATGCCGCCGCGGCGGACGACCTGGGAGCGCGCGGAGGTCGCGGCGCCCTCGTCGGCCGCGGAGGTGAACACGGAACCGGGGCCGGCCCGGTGCGCCGGCGGCGACGCGGGGCCGTGGTCGGGCACGGGACGGAGGCCGGTCCTGCCGTCGGCGACCAGGTCGTCCTCGGGCGGCGTGGACAGCGGGCCGGTCGCCGGATCGGCGTCCTGGACGGAGGTCCCGGTGGGGACGGCCACCAGGTGCGGTCCCCGCGTCTCGCGGGGTGAGGGCACGACGACCGGCCACAACGGCTCGTCCGCCAGACCTGTCAGGAGGTCGAGCGCCTCCTCGGCAGCGGCGAGCGCGGCCTCGCGCTCGAAGAGGCCGACTCCCTGACGGGCCGACCCGCCGTCCTGACGTGCCACGTTCCACCCCCACACAGGGGGCGCGCGCCCGGCGCACGGTCAGGAGTGCCGAGCGGGAAGCCCCACGAAAACCCCAGCGTACGCCCGAAGGAGTGAGCTGGGGCGGTCAAACGGCCAAGCAAAATCCCGTCGTGTCGCACATGGCATATTCGCCTCGGCGCAGCGTGGTGGGGGGCACCTTCGTCGGGGGCGTCGAGGCCGCTTCCGTCATGGTCAGGCCGGTGTCGGCGGACTGGACGACCCGCCGCCCCGGGCCGTGGAGGCGGAACCGGACGTCTGGTACTCGACGGCCTCGCCCCTGCGGCCCGCGCCCTGCCCTAGGGGCGGCCCCGAGCGTCGCCGATGCCGCGTTCCGCGAGCCCTTCGAGCACGGCCAGCGCCTCCTCCGCGCGCGCGCGCTCCACGAAGAGGTGGTCGTGGTGGAAGCCCGCCACCACGTTGCAGCTGAGTCCCGCCCCGGCCAGCGCGCCGGCGACGGCGGCCGTCAGCCCGACGGCGTCGAGTGCGGAGTGCACGCGCAGCGTGATCCGGCCCGCCACGTAGTCGTACGGGAGGGCGGCGGAGTCCGCCTCCTCCTGGCGTACGACGAGGGTGAGCCCCTCGTCCTCGGCGACGGTGACCACCGGGGCGACCCCGGCCGGGGCGGGGCCGTCCACCGTGGTGAAGACGTAGCGGCCGGGGTCGAGTTCCGGCCGCATCCCGGCGAGCAGCCGGGTCAGATCACGTTCCGCGTTCATGGGCGCCAGGGTAGGCGCCCGGCCCGGCGGCGCGGCTCATCCGGTGGGCGGGGTGTCTCCCACGAGCCACATGGAGAAGAACTGGGCGCCGCCTCCGTAGGCGTGCCCGAGGGCCCGGTGCGCGCCGTCGACCTGGTGCTCGCCCGCCTCGCCCCGCACCTGGAGGGCGGCCTCGGCGAAGCGGATCATCCCGGAGGCTCCGATGGGGTTGGTGGAGAGCACCCCGCCGGAGGGGTTCACGGGCAGGTCGCCGTCGAGTTCGGTCACTCCGGCCTCGGTGAGCTTCCAGCCCTCGCCCTCCTCCGCGAAGCCGAGGTTCTCCAGCCACATCGGCTCGTACCAGGAGAACGGCACGTACATCTCGACGGCGTCGATCTCCCGCCGGGGGTCGGTGATGCCGGCCTGCCGGTAGACGTCGGCGGCGCAGTCCCGACCGGCCTGCGGCGAGACGAAGTCCTTGCCCGCGAACAGCGTCGGTTCGCTGCGCATCGCGCCGCCGTGCACCCAGGCGGGCGGGCGGGGCGAACGGGTCGCGCCCGCGCGGTCGGTGAGGATCATCGCGCAGGCGCCGTCCGACGAGGGGCAGGTCTCGGAGTAGCGGATCGGGTCCCAGAGCATCGGGGAGGCCTGCACCTTCTCCAGGGTGAGGTCGTGCTCGTGGAGATGGGCGTACGGGTTCTTGAGCGCGTTGCGCCGGTCCTTGTACGCGACGAGGGAGCCGATCGTGTCGGGCGCGCCGGTCCGCCGCATGTACGCGCGCACGTGCGGGGCGAAGAAGCCGCCGGCTCCGGCGAGCAGGGGCTGCTGGAAGGGCACGGGCAGGGAGAGGCCCCACATGGCGTTGGACTCGGACTGCTTCTCGAAGGCCACGGTGAGGACGGTCCGGTGGACGCGGGCGGCGACCAGGTTGGCGGCGACGAGCGCGGTGGAGCCGCCGACGGATCCCGCCGTGTGCACCCGGAGCATGGGCTTGCCGACCGCGCCGAGCGCGTCGGCGAGGTACAGCTCCGGCATCATCACGCCCTCGAAGAAGTCGGGCGCCTTGCCGATGACGACGGCGTCGATGTCCGCCCAGGTGAGCTCCGCGTCCTCCAGGGCGCGGACGGCGGCCTCGCGGACGAGTCCGGCGATCGACACGTCCCCGCGTGCGGCGACGTGCTTGGTCTGCCCTATGCCGACGACGGCGACGGGCTCCTTCGATGCCATGGCCTTACCGGACATGCGGCTCTCCTTCCAGGACGGCGACCAGGTTCTGCTGGAGGCAGGGCCCTGAGGTGGCGTGGGCGAGGGCGCGGTCGGAGTCGCCCCGGTGGATGCGGGCGGCGGCCTCGCCGAGCCGGATGAGGCCGGCGGCCATGACGGGGTTGGCCGCGAGCGCTCCGCCGGACGGGTTGATCCTCACGCTCTCGTCGAGGTCGAGGGCCCGGCGCAGGACGACCTCCTGGGAGGTGAAGGGCGCGTGGAGTTCGGCGGTGTCGACGGGCGCCTCGAAGGCTCCGGCGCGTTCGGCGGCGAGGCGGGTGGAGGGCGAGTCGGTGAGGTCGCGGACGCCGAGGGAGTGGGCCTCGATGCGGTGGTCCATGCCCCGGATCCAGGCGGGGCGGGCGCAGAGTTCGCGAGCCCGGTCGCCGACGGCGAGGATCACGGCGGCGGCGCCGTCGCCGATGGGCGGGCAGTCTCCGGTGCGCAGGGGCTGGACGACGTACTCGCCCTGGGGGCGGACGCCGGGCAGCTGGGCGTGGGGGTTCGCGGTGGCGTCCTCGCGGCTGCGGCCGGCGATCGCGGCGAGGGCGGGTTCGTCGGTGGCTCCCGCGTCGACGAGCGCCTGCGCCTGGAGTGCGGCGAGGGCGACCGAGTCCGGCCAGAGCGGGGCCAGGTAGTACGGGTCGAGCTGGCGGGTGAGGACGTCGCGGACGGAGCCGGGCGAGGACTTCCCGTAGGAGTAGACGAGGGCGGTGTCGGCCTCGCCGGTGAGGAGCTTCACCCAGGCCTCGTACAGCGCCCAGGCGCCGTCCGTCTCGACGTGGGACTCGGAGATCGGCGGCCAGGCGCCGACGCCGTCGAGGGCCATCGTGAAGGAGAAGGCACGGCCGGCCAGGTAGTCGGAGGAGCCGGAGCAGGTGAAGCCGATGTCGGAGGTCTTGAGGCCGGTCTGCCGCAGGACCTCGTGCAGGACGGGCATGACCATCTCGACCTCGGAGAGGTCGTCGGTGCGACGGCGGTGGTCGCTCTGGGCGAAGGCGACGATCGCCACCTCTCGGTCCGGCCGGTGCGGCGTCACAGCAGCTCCTTGTAGGTGTCGTAGTCGGCGTCGGGCTCGCCGGTGGGCCGGTAGTGGTCGGGGTAGCGGCCGTCCTCGCTCCACACGGGTTCGACGCGCAGGCCCATACGGACCTGGTCGTACGGGATGCCGCCGATGCGGCCGTGGAGGGCGAGCCCGGCGCCGTCGAGGGCGATGTGGGCGTAGACGTACGGCACCTCGATGTCGAGGTTCTTCGCCTTGATGTTGACGATGCAGTACGTGGTGACGGTGCCGCTCGGCCCGACCTCGACGCGGTCGGTGGTGGCGACTCCGCAGGTGGGGCAGGCGCCGCGGGGCGGCACGTACACCTTGGCGCAGGAGGGGCAGCGCTCGCCGACGGTCCTGCGCTCGCCGAGGGCGTGCAGGTAGCGGGTCTGGGCGCGGCCGGGGCTGTAGGTGTAGTCGAGGCGGGCGGCGGCGACGATGCCGGTGACGGGGTCGGCGAACCGGCCGTCGTGGGCGCCCGGTTCGGTCTGTGGATCGCTGTCGTACGGCTCGAAGCACGCGATGTCCGTGATGGCACCGGACCGTTCGGCGGCCCAGCGGATCCGGACCCGCATGCCGGTGCGGACGGCTTCGGGGCCGGGGGCGTCGAGGGCGTGCAGGAGGGCGGTGTCCGCGCCGTCGAGGCGGACGAGGACCCAGGCGAAGGGGGTCGCGAGGGGCTGCGCGGGGCGGGGCGCGGGGTTCCAGGCCCAGGTGGTGACCGTGCCGGTGGCGCCCACCTCGACGAGGTCGCGGAGCTCGGCGGCGGTGGCGGGGTCGTACTCGACGGGCGGGACGAGGACCTCACCGGTCTCGGTGCGGACGCCGAGGACGGTCCGCTCGCGGAGGCCGGTGAGGAAGGCGGACTGGACGGGGCCGAGGGAGCGGGTGAAGGGGAATTCGACGACGAGGGGTGCGCGGAGGATTTCAGGGGGCGGGGTGACGGTCATGGGGCGGGCTCCTTGGTGGCCGGTGGTCCGGCGTGTGAGGACCGGGGTCCGGGGCGGCGCCCCGGTTCGGGAAGGGGCGGGGTGGGGTGGGGTGGGGGAGGCTCACTCCCGTCGGTACTCCGGCGGCCGCTTCTCCGCGAACGCCCTCGCCCCCTCCTTCGCGTCCGCCGTGTCGAAGATCGGCCACCCCCGCTTCAGTTCGGCGGCCAGCCCCTCCGTCTCCGTCATCTCGGCGGTCTCGTACACGGACGCCTTCACCGCCTCGACGGCCAGCGGCCCGCACGCGTTGATCCGCTCGGCGATGTCGAGGGCCGCGTCGAGGGCGGTGCCGTCGGGGACGACCCGGCCGACGAGTCCGATCCGGGCGGCCTCCTCCGCCGGGTACGGGCGGCCCGTGAGGAGCATTTCGAGGGCGTGGGTCCGGGCGATCTGCCGGGGCAGGCGGACCGTGGAGCCGCCGATCGGGAAGAGCCCGCGCCGTACCTCGAAGAGTCCGAAGGTCGCCGAGGCGGCCGCGACGCGGATGTCGGTGCCCTGGAGGATCTCGGTGCCGCCCGCTACGCAGTAGCCCTCCACCGCGGCGATGACGGGTTTGCGGGGGCGGTGGTGGCGCAGCATCGCCTTCCAGTGCAGGTCCGGGTCGGCCTTGAGCCGGTCCCGGTACCGCTCGCCCTCCATCCCCTTGCCGGCCAGGGCCTTGAGGTCCATGCCGGCGCAGAAGGAGCCGCCCGCGCCGGTGAGGACGACGGAGCGGATGCCGTCGTCGGCGTCGGCCTCCAGCCAGCCGTCGTAGAGGCCGACGAGCATCGGCAGTGAGAGGGCGTTCTTTGCCTCGGGCCGGTTCAAGGTGAGGACGAGCGTGGCGCCTTCGCGCCGTACGCCGAGGTGTTCGGTGCCACCAGTGCCACCCATGGGGTCTCCCGTCTCCAGTTCTGGAACAGGTTGCAGTAGCCGGGGGTCCAGTTCAATAGTTTTCTGACACTCAGTCAGATTCTTCTGCGCACCCCCTTCCCCCTGTCGCCGGTCGGCGCTCTAATGACCGCCGAGTCAGTGCGAACCGGGGTCAGGAGGAACGGTGGAGTACAACCTTGCCGACCTGTTCGAATCGGTCGTCGACGCGGTCCCCGACCGCGAGGCGCTGGTGTACGTCGACCATCCGGGGACGGGCGAGGAGCGTCGGCTCACCTACGCCGAGCTCGACGAAGCCGCCAACCGGATCGCGCACCACCTCGTCGACGCGGGCATCCGGCCCGGCGAACACCTCGGCCTCCACCTGTACAACGGCATCGAGTACCTGCAGACCGTCCTCGCCTGCCTCAAGGCACGGATCGTGCCGGTCAACGTGAACTACCGGTACGTGGAGGAGGAGCTCGTCTACCTCTACCGGGACGCCGACCTGGCCGCACTCGTCTTCGACGCCGAGTTCACCGACCGGGTCGCGGCGGCACTGCCGCAGACGGAGAAGCTGCGGCACCTCGTGCGGGTGGGGACCCCGCCCGGGGGAGCCGCAAACCTGGACTGCGTCCCGTACACCGAGGCCGAGGCCGCCGGTTCACCCGCGCGGGGCTTCGGGCCGCGCTCGGCCGACGACCTCTTCATCATCTACACCGGTGGCACGACCGGGATGCCCAAGGGCGTCCTGTGGCGCCAGGAGGACCTGTTCTTCGCCGGGCTGTTCGGCGGGGACCCCTCGGGCGAGGCGGTGAAGCGCCCCGAGGAGCTGGCCGAGCGGGTCGCCGCCGGCGGCTCCGGCATCACCTTCTTCCCCGCGCCGCCGCTGATGCACGGCACGTCCACGCTGACCGCGTTCATCGCCTTCAACTACGGCCAGCGGGTCGTCCTGCACCGCAAGTACGTCCCGGAGGAGGTCCTCCGCACCCTGGAGAAGGAGAAGGTCTCCAGCATCTCCCTGGTCGGGGACGCGATGCTGCGACCCCTCGTGGACGCGCTGCGCGGGCCGCTGAAGGACACGGACCTCTCCGCCCTGTTCAGCCTGTCCTCGTCCGGGGCGATCATGTCCGAGACCGTACGGGCCCAGCTCCAGGAGCTGATGCCGAACGTCCTGCTCCTCAACAACTTCGGCTCGACCGAGTCCGGTTCCAACGGCCGCGCCACCGACGACTCCGGGCCGGCCCGGGGCTTCCGGCTGCACGTCAACGAACGCACCCAGGTCGTCGACCCGGCGACCCGCGTCCCCGTCGCCCCCGGCGAGATCGGCCGACTGGCCCAGCGCGGCCACGTGCCGCTCGGCTACTACAACGACCCGGAGAAGACCGCCGAGACGTTCTTCGAACGGGACGGCGTCCGGTGGGTACTCCTCGGCGACATGGCGACCGTGGACGAGACCGGGGTGGTGACCGTCCTCGGGCGCGGCTCCCAGTGCATCAACACGGGCGGCGAGAAGGTCTATCCGGAGGAGGTGGAGCAGGCCCTGAAGTCCCACCCCGACGTGTACGACGCGCTGGTCGCCGGAGTGCCCGACGCCCGTTGGGGCAACCACGTCGCCGCGGTCGTGCAGCTCCGCGCGGACGCGCCGCCGCTGGACCTGGAGACCCTGCAGACCCACTGCCGTCCCCGCCTGGCGGGGTACAAGGTTCCGCGCCAGCTGGTCCTCACCGACCGCATCCAGCGCTCCCCCAGCGGCAAGGCGGACTACCGCTGGGCCCGCACGGTGGCGGTGGAGGCGGACACGGGCCCGGACACGAACCCGTAGGCGGAGCGCGAGCCGGTCAGCTCCGCTCGGTGATGTTGACCATCCACGTGACGCCGAACCTGTCCGTGCACATGCCGAACACATCGCCCCACATCTGCTTCTCCAGGGGGACGGCGACGGTGCTGCCGTCGGACAGCCCGTCCCAGTAGCCGCGCAGCTCGTCGGCGTCGTCGCCGCTCAGGCTCACCGCGAAGCCGCCCCCCGGGGTCTGCTCCGTGCCCGGCGGATTGTCGGCGGCCATCAGCGTGAAGCCGCTGGGCGTCTCCAGCATGCCGTGCATGATCTTGTCGGCGTATCCGGGGGGCGCCTCGGCGCCGAACCCGCCGTACGTGTTGAGGTCGAGGGTGCCCCCGAGGACCTGCTTGTAGAACTCCAGGGCCTGCTTCGCGTCGCCGGAGAAGCTGAGGTAGGGGTTGAGTCGCGTGGTCACTCCTGGCTCCTGTCATGTCGCGCCGTGGCGATGTCGGGCACCGTCCGAGGGCGCCGCACCACCGATCCTGCACCGGTGCCCGCCCGTACGGCCGAGGCGCGCCGCGCCTCGGCCGATCGGCCCATGGACACCCCCTAGGCGGTGCCGGACGGGCCCAGGGCGCCCGACGGCGCTTCCGCCGGCCCCGCCGCGAACGCCAGCGGCGGCGCCATCGCCCGGACGTCCGCGTGCTCCCCCACCCACAGGCCGATGAAGAGCGCGGCCGTCGCCTCCAGGAGTCCCGCCCTGTCGAGGCCTCCCCCGGTCAGCGGTGCGCAGCCCGCGTCCCGCACCAGCCGCCGTACGAGCGCGAGCGCGGTGTCGTCGTCACCGCACACCGGAACGGCGAGACGCTCCCCGTCGAAGACGGGAGGGTCCATCCTCCACACGTCCTCGTGGCACAGGTTGAAGGCCTTGACGACCCGTGCGCCGGGCGCGGCGTCCGCGAGGCGGCGCGCGGCCGAGGGGCCACCGTCCGTCAGCAGCCGGAAGCCGGCTCCCACCGGGTTGGAGCAGTCGAGCAGCACCTTCCCGGCCAGGGGCACCCGCAGCTCGCCGACGACCGTCTCCCCCGCCCCGTACGGCAGCGCGGCGAGGACCACGTCGCCGAAGCCCGCCGCCGCGCGCAGGCCGCCGTACCCGGTGCCGCCGCCCAGGCGGCCCGCCAGGTGCCGTGCCTTCGTCTCGTCGCGGCCCCCGACGAGGACCCGGTGTCCCGCCCGTACCCATTGGGTGGCCAGGGCGTCCGCCATGGCGCCCGTGCCCAGTACTCCGATCCGCATCGTCCGTCCCCTCTCCGCGCCGGTTCTCGGCGCCTCGGGAACGACATTAGGAGGGCGGTCGGGCACCATCTGGTACGTGACTTCCGACGCCTATCTGGCCGACTGCCGCGCCCGCCTCGCCTTCGACCTGCTCTCGAACACCTGGAACGCCGTGGTGCTCTGGTCCCTGCGCCGGGGCCCGAGCCGCCACGGCGAACTCCGGGAGCACATCGGCGGCATCAGTTCCAAGGTCCTCACCGAGACGCTGCGGCGGCTGGAGTTCAACGGCCTGGTGGAGCGACGCGTCGAGGACGGCGCCCCGGCCCGGATCAGCTACGAACTCACTGGCCTGGGACGGACCTTGCTCGGTCCGATCGACACGTTCGGCGCGTGGGCCTTCGAGCACGGCGACGAGGTGATGGCCGCCCAGGAGCGCCACGGCGGGTGACGGTGGCCGCGGGAACGCGGCGCGTCGACGGGGAGCCCGCTCCCTAGAGGCCGAACTCCCGCAGTGCGCACAGGAATGTGTCCGGCGCGTCCGTGTGGACGAGGTGTCCCGCGCCGATCGTGACGAACCGGGCGCCGGGGATGCGGTCGGCCAGCCAGGCCAGCTGGTCCTGGCGGACGTGGCTGGTCGGGCCGCCCGCCACGACGAGCGTGGGGGCCGTGATCGCGGGGAGTTCCTCGCGCCAGGCCGGGTCGGGCTCGTTCAGCTGGGCATCGGTGGACGGGACGATCTCCCAGTCGAAGCCGAGCGGTCCCTCGGGGCGTTCGGCCCGGGGGCGCGGCGGGTCGAGCGGGAAGAACACGGGGACGTCCTCCAGGACGAGCCGCCCGATCAGGTCGGGTTCCCGGGCGGCCAGGAGATACGCGGCTCCGCCGCCCATCGAGTGGGCGACGACGGTGGCGCCGGTCAGGCCGAGTGCCTTGAGGAAGCCGCCGAGTTCGTCGCGGAAGACGTCGAAGCCGTAGGTGCCGGGCCGGTCGCTGAGGCCGTGGCCGCGCAGGTCGACCGCGTACACCCGGTGGTCGGCGGCGAGCTCGGCCGCGATCCGCGCCCAGGTGGTGCTGTTCTCGCCGCGTCCGTGGACCAGGACGACGGCCGGGGCGTCCTCGGGGCCCCGGACCCGGTGGGCGAGGCGGACGCCGTCCACCGTGACCGTGCCGACCTCCGGGTCGAGGAAGGCGGCGACGGGGCGGACGAACGCATCGGCGTCGTCCACCCACGGGAAGTGTCCGGCGCCCGGCAGGACGACGAGCTCGGCGTTCGGGAAGAGGGCGGCGGCCTCGGCGGCCTTGGCCGGGGTGGGGCCGGGATCGCACTCCCCCGCGAGCAGGAGGACCGGCGCCGTGAGCGCGGTGAGCGCGCGGCGGGTCGCCTCCGGGGTGTACGCGCCCTCGCCGTGGTACGCGGGGGCCGCCTCCCGGTTCGACTGCTCCGCCTCACGGGCCGCGTGGTCCTGGGCGGCCGCGTCCCAGCGGCCGTACGCGAAGGGGGCGACGATCTCACGGACGCGGGACTCCGGGGTGTCCGGCCCGATCGCGTCGAGTGCGGCCCTGGCCTGGGCGTACCAGGGCCGGTCGGCGAAGATCTCGACGGCCTCGTCCCACTCCTCGTCGGTGGTGCCGACGCCGAGCGCGCGGCCCAGGCTGGTGACGAGCACGAGGGAGCGGATCCGCTCGGGGTGTGCGGCGGCGTACAGGGTGGCCAGGTTTCCGCCCGCCGAATGGCCGAGCAGGTCGATCTTCTCCAGGCCGAGGTGGACGCGGAGCGCCTCGACGTCGCCGACCTGCCGGTCGCAGCGGTACGTGCCGGGGTCGGCGGGCTCGGCGCTCGCCCCGGTCCCCCGGGCGTCGAGCAGGACGAGGGCGCGGTGGGCGGCGAGTCCACCCAGGTCACCGAGGTAGGCGGCGTCGCGCATCGGCCCGCCCGCGAGGCACACCAGGGGGTCGCCCTCCCCCACGGTCCGGTAGGCGAGTTCGGTTCCGTCGTACGAGGTGAACTGTGGCATGGCACCGATCCTCACGGACCACGAACGATCTTCGCAACGGGTTTGCCGGGAGCGCGATACGGTGGGTGGACCGCCCCCGACCAGCGAAGGAACCGTCCCAACGTGCCCGATACCGGGGAATCCGCCCTGCGCGGCGACTGTGCCAACTGCTTCGGCCTGTGCTGTGTGGCGCTGCCCTTCGCGAAGTCGGCCGACTTCGCCGTGAACAAGGCGCCGGGCGAGCCCTGCCGGAACCTCCAGGGGGACTTCCGCTGCGGCATCCACACGCGGCTGCGGCCGAGCGGCTTCCAGGGCTGCACGGTGTACGACTGTTTCGGCGCCGGCCAGCAGGTCTCCCAGGTGACCTTCGGCGGTGTGTCCTGGCGCGAGGCGCCGGAGACCGCGAGCCGGATGTACGACGTGTTCTACGTGATGCGCCAGCTCCACGAGCTGCTGCGCTATCTCACGGAGGCGCTGGCCCGCCCGGCGGCACGTCCCCTCCACGCCGAGCTGCGGACGGCACTCGCCCGGGTCGAGGACCTCACCGGGGGCTCGGCGGACGACCTGGAGCAGCTGCGGGTGCCGAAGGTGCGGGCCGAGGTGAACAGGCTGCTCCTGCGGACGAGCGAGCTCGTCCGCGCCACGGCCTGCGGGAAGCCGAAGAGCCGGCGCGGGGCGGACCTGATCGGCAAGCGGCTGCGCGGGGCGAAGCTGCGCGGCACCGACCTGCGCGGGGCGCTGCTGATCGCCGCCGATCTGACGGACGCCGATCTGTCGCTCACGGATCTGATCGGCGCGGACCTGCGGGGCGCCGATCTGTCGGGTGCGGACCTGACCGGCGCCCTCTTCCTGACGCAGCCCCAGCTGAACGCGGCGCGCGGGAACGCCGGGACCCGCCTTCCGGAGGGTTTCGAGCGCCCCGCGCACTGGGCGTCCTGAGCTACGACGCGGGGGGGGCGCGTTGCGCCAGACCGTCACGTCGAGCGGCAGGCGGGTGGGCGCGCCCTCCGGGGAGATGCCCCGGACGATGACGAGGCCCCTGCGGCCGGGGCCGCGCCCGCGACGAGCGGCAGCACCGTCTCCACGGAGTGTGCGTCGTGGGAGACGACGGGAAGGCCCCGGGAGGGGGTCGGTCTAGCCGCCGTAGGTGTGAGGGGTCGTGGTGGAAAGCGTGAGGAATCCCAGGCGCTGGAGGATCGGGCGGCTCGTGTCGGCCGCGTCGACCTGGACGTAGCGGTGGCCGCGTTCGGCCGCGATGCGCGCGCGGTGGGCGACGAGTGCGCGGTAGAGGCCGCGGCCTCGCCAGGCCTCGACGGTGCCGCCGCCCCAGAGGCCGGCGAAGTCGGTGCCGGGGCAGAGTTCGAGGCGGGCGGCGCTGACCGGTTCGCCGTCGGCGAGGGCGAGGACGGCGGTGACGGTGTCGGGGTCGGCCGCGAGCCGGTCCAGGAGCTGGCGTTCGAGGTGGCTGCTGTCGGTGCCGAAGGCGCGTTCGTGGACCTCGGCCACCTGGCGCACCCCCGACTCGTCGGTGACGGCCCGGAGTTCGACGCCGGCGGGGAGCGGTACGCCGTGGGGCAGCGCGGCGGCCTCGGCGGCCATCAGGGTCTCGGGGTCCTCGGCGGTGAAGCCCGCGGCGAGGAGCCGTGCGCCGAGGTCAGCGGGGGCGTCGTGGGCGTACAGCTTCCACTCGAACGACAGGCCTTCGGCGCGGTAGTGCTCGATCTGGCCGGCGATGGCCCGGTCGGCGTTCCCGGCGTCGAGACCGGACCAGAGGACGCCGTTCCAGGCGTGCGCGGGTCCGGTCTGGCGGACGACGTCGCCGACGCGCTCGACCCGGCAGCCGGGCCCGTCGGGGCTGGCGTCGCGGCGGAGCTGACGGTCGTACAGGTCACGGAGGTGCTGGGGTTCCATGCGGGCCACTCCAGCACCCGGCCCGACGCCCGGCAACGGGATTACCGGAGGGGTCCCCTTCCCCACAGGGAGCGCCCACCCGGCCCGATCCGCCCGAAACACCTCGAGATGGGATTGAGGCACAACCCGGGAACCTTGCTCCGACCCCTTGCCAACCCCCCGGTGCCTCCGGTTTTACTGACGGGAACGGATCGACCGAATGATCGGTCGTCCGTTTTACGACCGTGGAGGAGTGGCGCGATGACGGAACTGCTGGACAGCGGCGAACGGCTCGGACGCGAGGAGCTTGCGGCCCTCCAGCTGGAGCGGCTGCGCGCGAGCCTGCGCCACGCGTACGAGAACGTGGACTTCTACCGGCGCTCCTTCGACGCGGCCGGGGTGACCCCGGACGACTGCCGTACGCTCTCGGACCTGGCCCGCTTCCCCTTCACCGCCAAGACGGACCTCCGCGACCACTACCCCTTCGGCATGTTCGCCGTCGACCAGTCCCGGATCCGGCGCGTCCACGCCTCCAGCGGCACCACCGGCCGGCCGACCGTCGTCGGCTACACGGACGGCGACCTCGACATGTGGGCGGACGTCGTCGCCCGCTCCCTGCGCGCCGCCGGCGCCCGCCCCGGGCACAAGGTGCATGTGGCCTACGGATACGGCCTGTTCACGGGCGGACTCGGCGCGCACTACGGTGCCGAGCGGCTCGGGTGCACGGTGATCCCCGCCTCGGGCGGCATGACGGCCCGGCAGGTGCAGCTCATCCAGGACTTCCGGCCCGAGATCATCATGGTCACCCCCTCGTACATGCTGACGCTGCTCGACGAGTTCGAGCGGCAGGGTGTGGACCCGCGCTCGACCTCGCTGAAGGTGGGCGTGTTCGGCGCCGAGCCGTGGACGGAGGCGATGCGGAAGGAGATCGAGGAGGCCTTCGCGATCGACGCCGTCGACATATACGGCCTGTCGGAGGTGATCGGCCCCGGCGTGGCCCAGGAGTGCGTGGAGACGAAGGACGGCCTGCACATCTGGGAGGACCACTTCTACCCGGAGATCGTGGACCCGTTCACGGGCGAGGTGCTGCCGGACGGCGAGGAGGGGGAGCTCGTCTTCACCTCGCTCACCAAGGAGGCCATGCCGATCGTCCGCTACCGGACGCGCGATCTGACCCGTCTGCTGCCGGGGACCGCGCGGGTGTTCCGGCGGATGGAGAAGGTCACGGGGCGCAGCGACGACATGATCATCCTGCGCGGGGTGAACCTCTTCCCCACCCAGATCGAGGAGATCGTCCTCCGCACCCCGGCCGTGGCCCCGCACTTCCAGCTCCGGCTGACCCGCGAGGGCCGGCTCGACGCCCTGACCGTACGGGCCGAGGCCCGCGCGGGCGCGACGGGCGAGCAGCGCGCGGAGGCGGCCCGGGCGATCGCGGCGGCGGTCAAGGACGGGATCGGGGTCTCGGTGGACGTGGAGGTGGTCGACCCGGAGACCCTGGAGCGCTCGGTGGGCAAGATCAAGCGGATCGTGGACCTGCGGAAGACGTCCTAGCCGGCCGTTCCGGTCCCTCCTTCACCGTCCGTGTACCGCTCGCGCAGCTCCCGCTTGAGGATCTTGCCGCTCGCGTTGCGGGGCAGTTCCGGGAGGAAGCGGATGCCCTTCGGGGCCTTGAAGTGCGACAGGTTCTCCCGCGCGTGGGTGAGGAGTTCCGTCTCGGTGACCTCGCCGCGCGGGACGACCACCGCCGTGACCGCTTCGATCCAGCGTTCGTCGGGGAGGCCGATCACGGCCACCTCGGCGACCCCCGGGTGGGTGTACAGGGCGTCCTCCACCTGGCGTGAGGCGACCAGCACGCCGCCGGAGTTGATGACGTCCTTCACCCGGTCGACGATCGTGAGATAGCCCTCGGCGTCGCGGACGGCGAGGTCGCCCGAGCGGAACCAGCCGCCCCGGAAGGCCGCCTCGGTCTCCTCGGGCTTGCGCCAGTACCCGTCGCACAGCTGCGGCGAGCGATAGACGATCTCGCCCGGGGTGCCGTCGGGCACGTCCTTGCCGTCCTCGTCGACGACCCGCGCCTCGACATGGCGCACGGGCCGGCCGCAGGAGTCCATCCGGCCCTCGTGCTCGTCGGGGCCGAGGACGGTGGCGAGGGGACCGATCTCGGACTGACCGAAGCAGTTGTAGAAGCGGAGTCCGGGGAGCCGTCCGCGCAGTCCTTCGAGGACCGGTACGGGCATGATCGAGGCCCCGTAGTAGGCCTTGCGCAGGGCCGACAGGTCGCGGCTCGCGAACTCGGGGTGGTTGGCGAGGCCGATCCACACGGTCGGAGGGGCGAAGAGGCTGTCGGCGCGGCCCGCCTCGATCAGGTCGAAGAGGACGGCCGGATCGGGTCCGTCGACGATCGTGTTCTCGGCGCCGACGGCGAGATAGGGCAGCAGGAAGACGTGCGTCTGGGCCGAGTGGTAGAGCGGCAGCGCGTGCACCGGCCGGTCGTCCTCGTGCAGGTCGAGCGCCTCGATCGCGCTCGCGTACTCGTGGACGAGCGCCCGGTGGGTCATCGTCGCCCCCTTGGGCAGCGCGGTGGTGCCCGAGGTGTAGAGCAGCTGGACGACATCCCGGGCGTCGCGGTCGCTGTCGTACGTCTCCGGCTCGGCGAGCGCGTCGAGGAGCGAACCGGGCGCGTCCCGCAGCGCCTTGACCGCGAAGCCGTCCGGTACGCGCTCCGCGAGGGCGGGGTCGGCGAGGACCAGGGAGGCCTCGGACTGTTCGAGGAGGTACGTGAGGTCCTCACCGGTCAGATGGTGGTTGACCGGCACATGGATCAGGCCCGCACGGGAGCAGGCGAGGAACGCGATGAGGTAGACGTCCGAGTTGTGGCCGTAGGTCGCCACCCGGGCGGTCTCGGGCAGGGCGAGGCCGTGGTGCGGTTCCCGCAGGACGGCCGCCGCGGTGGAGACGGCCGCGTCCAGCTCGGCGTACGTCCAGGTCCGGTCGGCGTAGCGGAGGGCGATCCGGTCGGGGACGCGCTGGGCGCTCATGCGCAGGACACCGTCGACGGCGCGGCTGAGGAGTCGATCCATGCGGTGATCCTCCGCGCGTACCGGGCGGAAGGTCAAGTACCGTGCGGGCGCGCCGGACGGGCCCGGACCTCGGATACCGAACGGGATGTTGACACCGGGGCCCGTGACTGCGTGCATGGTCCAACCCGTAGTGCTCATCCGCCCGTTGGGAGGCATCTTGCACCTCCGTACCCGTCTGAGGCACCTGGCGCTCACCGCGTCCGCCCTCGCCGTCGTCACCGCCGCGCTGCCCGGCGCGGCGGCCGCCGACCCCGGGGGCCGGGACCACCATCCGTCCGACCGGGGCCTGTCGGCGGTCATCCGGTACACCGAGTACGGCATCCCGCACATCGTGGCCGAGGACTACGCGAGCCTCGGCTTCGGGACGGGCTGGGCCCAGGCCGCCGACCAGATATGCACGCTCGCGGACGGCTTCCTGACGGTGAACGGGGAGCGCTCCCGGCACTTCGGCCCGGACGCCGCCCCGGACGGCTCGCTGTCGTCCGCCGCCACGAACCTCTCCAGCGACCTGTACTTCCGGGGGGTGCGGGACGCCGGGACCGTCGAGGCGCTGGTCGGCACTCCGGCGCCGGCCGGTCCGAGCCGCGACCTCAAGGACCTCATGCGCGGCTGGGCGGCCGGATACAACGCCTGGCTGCGGAAGAACCGCGTCACCGATCCGGCCTGCGCGAAGGCCGACTGGGTCCGCCCGGTGACCGCACTCGACGTGGCCCGGCGCGGATTCGCCGTCTCGGTGCTCGGCGGCCAGGGCCGTGCCGTCGACGGCATCACCGCCGCCCGGCCGCCGGCCGCTCCCGCCGGCCCGCAACCCGGCGCGGACGGGCAGGTGTCCGCCGCGCGGGCCGACGCGTCCGAGCAGCTCCCCGACCCCGCGCGGGCCGCCGAGGCCGCGCGGGAACTCTTCGCCGTCGAGAACGCCACGATGGGCTCCAACGCCGTCGCCTTCTCCGGAGCCGCCACGGCGAACGGGCGCGGCCTCCTCCTGGGCAACCCGCACTACCCCTGGCAGGGCGGCCGCCGCTTCTGGCAGTCGCAGCAGACCATCCCCGGGAAGCTGAACGTCTCGGGCGCCTCGCTCCTCGGCACGACCGTCGTGAACATCGGCTTCAACGACAAGGTGGCCTGGAGCCACACCGTCGCCACCGGTGTCCCGCTCAACCTGCACCAGCTGACGCTCGCCCCGGGCGACCCGACCGCGTACCTGGTGGACGGCCGGCCCGAGCGGATGACCGCACGTCAGGTGACCGTCCCGGTCAAGGGCGGCACCCCGGTCACCCGTACCCAGTGGTGGACCCGGTACGGCCCCGTCGTCGGCGGGCTCGGCGCACAGCTGCCGCTGCCGTGGACGGCGGGCACGGCGTACGCGCTCAACGACCCCAACGCGAGCAATCTGCGCGGCTCCGACACCGCGCTCGGCTTCGCCAGGGCGCGCTCCACCCGGGACATCGCCGAGGCACTGCGCCGCACCCAGGGGCTGCCCTGGGTCAACACGATCGCGGCGGACTCGGCGGGCCACTCCTACTTCAGCCAGTCGCAGGTGCTCCCCCGGATCACCGACGAGCTCGCCGCCCGCTGCTCCACCCCGCTCGGCCGGGCCACCTACCCCGCGTCGGGGGTGGCGGTGCTCGACGGCTCGCGGTCGGACTGCGCGCTCGGCTCCGACCCGGACGCGGTGCAGCCGGGCGTCTTCGGGCCGGCGAGGATGCCGGTGCTGCGGGACACCCCGTACGTGGAGAACTCCAACGACAGCGCCTGGCTGACCAACGCCGACCGGCCGCTGACCGGCTACGAACGGATCTTCGGCACGACCGCCACGCAGCGCTCGCTGCGCACCCGCGGCGGTGTCGAGGACGTGGCGGCGATGGCGGCGCGCGGCGGTCTGACGGTGGCCGACCTGCAGAGGCAGCAGTTCGCCAACCGGGCTCCGGCCGGTGATCTGGCGGCTGCCGACGCCGCACGGGCCTGCGGGACGGCGCTGCCGGACGATCCGGAGGCCTGCCGGGTGATCGGTGCCTGGGACCGGACGGTGAACGCGGACAGCCGGGGCGCGCTGCTCTTCGACCGTTTCTGGCGGAGGTTCACGGCGGCGGTGCCGTCGGCCCAGCAGTGGACGGTGCCGTTCTCGGCGGCGGACCCGGTCCGCACCCCGAACACCCTGAACGCGGCGGCGCCGGGCTTCACGAAGGCCCTGGCGGACGCGGTGGCGGAGCTGCGGGCGGCGGGGATCCCGCTGGACGCACCGCTCGGCGCGCACCAGTTCGTCGTACGGAACGGGGAAAGGATCCCGGTGAGCGGCGGCACCGAGTCGCTGGGCGTCTGGAACAAGACGGAGCCCGTGTGGAACCCGGCGGGCGGCGGCTACACGGAGGTCGCGCACGGGACCAGCCACGTGCAGGCGGTGGGCTGGGACGGCGGCCGGTGTCCGGTGGCCCGCACCCTGCTCTCGTACTCCCAGTCCTCGAACCCGATGTCGCCGCACTACAGCGACCAGACCCGGCTGTACGCGGGCGAGCGCTGGGTGACCTCCCGGTTCTGCGAGAGGGACATCCTGCGCTCGCCCGCCCTGCGGGTGGTGGTCGTCAGGGGCTGAACGGTTCCGCCCGGCCCGGCGCGGGGCCCTCAGGGGCTGAACGGTTCCGCCCGGCCCGGCGCGGGGCCCTCAGGGGCTGAACGGTTCCGCCCGGCCCGGCGCGGGGCCCGTCAGGGGCTGAACGACAGGAACACGAAGGCGGCGAAGATCGCGAGGTGGACGCCGCCCTGGAGGAGCGTGGCCCGTCCGGGCACCACGGTCAGGGCGCTCACCACACCGGTGAGGACGAGCAGGACCATGTGGAGCGGGCCCAGGCCGAGCACGAGGGGCCCGGACAGCCAGATCGAGGCGAGCGCGATCGCCGGAATCGTCAGGCCGATGCTGGCGATCGCGGAGCCGTACGCGAGGTTGAGGCTGGTCTGGACGCGGTCCCTGCGGGCCGCGCGGACGGCGGCGAGGGTCTCGGGCAGCAGCACCATCAGGGCGATGACGACGCCGACGACCGCCTTGGGCAGGCCCGCCGACTGGACGCCGTCCTCGATGGTCGGGGAGATCAGCTTGGCGTTGCCGACGACGGCGACGAGGGCGACCACGAGGAGTCCGAGGCTGGTCCAGGCGTCGCGCCGGGTCGGCGGGTCCGCGTGCTCGTCCTCCGACTCCTGGCCGGGGCGGGGTACGGGAAGGAAATAGTCCCGGTGCCGGACGGTCTGGACACCGACGAACACGCCGTACAGGCAGATGGAGGCGACGGCGGCGAAGGCGAGCTGGACGCCGGAGAACTCGGGGCCCGGATGGCTGGTGGTGAAGGTCGGCAGGACCAGCGTCATCGTGGCCAGGGTGCAGACGGTGGCGAGCGCGCCGCCGGAGCCCTCGGCGTTGAAGACGGCGACCCGGTTGCGGAGGGCGCCGACGAGGAGGGAGAGACCGACGATGCCGTTGCAGGTGATCATGACGGCGGCGAAGACGGTGTCACGCGCGTAGGTCGAGGTCTTCTCACCGCCTCCCACCATCAGCGAGACGATGAGTCCGACCTCGATGACGGTGACGGCCACAGCGAGGACGAGCGACCCGTACGGCTCACCCACCCGGTGGGCGATGACCTCGGCGTGGTGGACCGCGGCGAGGACGGCCGCGATCAGGCAGAGCGCGATGAATCCGACGGCGAAGCCCGGCAGGTCGCGCCCCCAGGCCGCGACAAGCGCAAGCGCCGCCACCACCGGCCCCCAGGTGGTCCACTGCCGTGTCAATGACGCCGTGCTCGAACTCATGATCCGCATCCTGCCACAAAGGGGGCTTTCGCCCGGTTCGGTCAATCCAGGGGGTCGCTGAGGCCGCGTTCGTACGCGGTGAGGGTCTCGAGGAACATCCGTCGCTGCGCCGCGTCGAGCGGGGCGAGGGCGGAGCGCCAGGCGTCCGCGCTGCGGCCGAGCCAGCCGTCGATGGCGGCGGCGTGCGCCGGCGCGATGGAGACGATCTTGCGCCTGCGGTCGGCGGGGTCCTCGACCCGTTCCAGCACGCCCTTCTTCGCCAGGTCCCCCACCATGAGGCTCACGGTCGTCGGGGCGATCTCCAGGCGGGCGGCGAGCTCGTTGACGCTGAGCGACCCGTCGAACAGGAGATAGGCGAGCAGGGAGAGATGGCGGGGCGCGAGCGTGAGCGTCTGCAGTTCGTCGGGAATCCTGATGCGCTTCGCGCGCGAGACCATCCGAGGCATGAGCAGCAGCAACGTGCGCACGGCCTCGTCGAGTTCCGGCCCGGCGGCGGCCTCGTCCCCCTCGTGTGCGGTTGACACGGTGCACCCTCCCTTTTAGCTTTGCTTTCAAAGCAAATAGATCCGTCGGGATCGATGCTACCGGAAGGCACAGCCATGCCCGATTTCAACCGACAGGTCATCGAGGAGTTCCGCGCCAACGGCGGCCGGGTGGGCGGGATGTTCGAGGGCGCGGCCCTCGTCCTGCTCACCACGACGGGCGCCCGCAGCGGGCGGGCCCACACCAACCCCGCCGTGTACGTGCGCGACGGGGCACGGCTGCTCGTCTTCGCGTCGAACGCCGGCGGACCGAAGCACCCCGCCTGGTTCCACAACCTCAGCGCCGACCCGTACGTGATCGTCGAGCTGGGCACCCCGGAGGGGACCGTCGAGCGCTTCGGCGCGACGGCGGTCGTGACGGAGGGCGAGGAGCGGGACCGGCTGTACGCGGAACAGGCGGAGCGCGACCCGGGGTTCGCCGCCTATCAGGCGGCCACGGACCGGATCATCCCGGTCGTCGCCCTGCACCGGGTGGACCTCGGGGACCCGGCGCGGCACCGGGCGATCGCCGACCACCTGGTCAAGGTCCACGCCGAACTCCGCGCCGAGCTGACGGCGTTACGCGAGGGGCTGGGGTCCGCGGCGGCGGAGGCGGCCGGTCCTGCGGGATCGGCGGACGCGGCGGACGCGGCGGACGCGACGGGAACGGCCGACGCGGTGGGCACGGTGGGCACGGCGGACGCGTCGGGCACGGCGGTACGGGGCACCCCGACGCTCGGCGGCCGGCTCGCCCGCCACTGCCTGACCTTCTGCGGCGCCCTGCACGCCCACCACCACAACGAGGACAGCGCCTTCGACCTCCTGGAGCGCGAGTTCCCGGAGCTGTCCGACTCGCTGGACCGGATGCGCGAGGAGCACAAGGTGGTCGCCCGCACGGTGGAGGAGCTGGAGGCGCTCCTCACCTCGGGGGCCGCACCCGCGACCCTCCGCGCCGAGGTGGACCGGCTGGCCACCCGGCTGGAGGAGCACTTCACGTACGAGGAGGCGCAGCTGGTCCCGGCGCTCACACGCTCCCGGGCCGTGCCGGGAGCGTAGCCACGCCGGCGGACCCCGGGCCGAGCGACTTCGGCACGGGCCTTCGGCTCACGCGGCCTCGGCGGCGGACTTCAGGTCGCGCAGCCACGCTTCGAGGCCCTCGCGGAGAGGCGCGCTCGCGGGGGGACGTCCGCTTCGACCTGGGGCCCGTATGCGTCTCCTCGGTGGGGACGTCCGCTTCGACCTGGGGCCCGGCATGCGTCTCCTCGGTGGCGACCCGCACGCCCCAGCGGACCTCGGTGAAGGTCCACACCTGGACGCCGTCGACGCGCAGCCCGTCGCCGATCGCGGGGCCGGTCCAGCGGATGCACGCGTGGAGCTCGATCTGCCGCACCGTCGAGGTGATCTCCAGATGGTGCGCAGCGGGGCGTCGATCACGATCTCGGTGCGGTGACGGACGAGGGCGTCGGGGACGACGCCCTCCCCGCGGCAGGTGAGGGAGGTGCCGGGGCGGGGCACGCCGGCACGGGAGCCGGCCGCACCGGCGGGTGCGACGAACTGCTGTCGCCCCGGGCCTGAAGCCCGGGCGCGGGGCTCCGAGGCCGGAGGTGTCCCCTAGGGGGTGCGGAAGCCGCGGAAGGTCACGGGCTTGCGCGTCACGAAGCCGAGCTTCTCGTAGAGGGCGCGTGCCCCGGCGTTCGCCTCGGCCACATGGAGGAAGGCCCCTTCTCCCCGCGCCTCGATGCGGGCCGCGAGCGCGCCGACCAGGCGGGCGGCGTGGCCCTGCCCGCGGGCCTCGGGCGCGGTGCAGACCGCGCTGATCTCGGTCCACCCCGGAGGCCTGAGCCGCTCGCCGGCCATGGCGACCAGCGTGCCCTTCTCGCGGATGCCGAGGTAGGTGCCGAGTTCGGGGGTCCGGGACCAGAACGGCCCGGGCCGGGTGCGTTCGACCAGGTCCAGCATCTCGGGCACGCTGTCCGCGCCCAGTTCGACCACGCCCTCGTCCGGCTCGTCCCCCGGACGCCCGGTCGTGCCGTCGCCCGGCCGGATCATCTGGCGGCCCTCCAGGACGAAGACGGGCTCCCAGTCCGACGGCGGGAGGACCGGGCAGCTGAACATGTCGGCGAACGCGCCCCGGCCGAGGAGTTCGGTGAGGTCGGCCCACCTCGCCGGATCCGGTTCGGTGGACACGGCGGCGAAGGTCGAGACCTCCGGCAGATAGGTGACGGCCTTGCCGACGCGGCGGGCGAGATGGGCGTGACGGCCCCTGAGGGACTCGCCCACGGGGTCGTCCAGTACCAAGGGGTCGCGGCCCGCCATCGTGTCGTCCCTCTCATGTTCCGTGCCGAACGGGGAAGGCGGTCACCGTGGGAGACCTCCTCGCGCACGCAGTCTAATTGGGCGGCCGGGCGGACCGCGGGCCCGGTCGGTGTACGGCCAGGTGGCGGGTTCGCGAGCCGCTGGCCGTGTCCGGGTGCGGACGGCGGTACCGCGTGAGACAGCCTGGAACGGTCGCCCCCCTGACTCCCAGTGGCAAGGAGCCGTGTCATGAGTGCCCATGACGACGTGGTGATCGGCACCGTCACGACGAAGGTCCCGGCGCGGCTCGACCGGCTGCCGTGGTCGCGGTGGCACTGGATGATCGTGGTCGGGCTCGGCACCGTGTGGATCCTCGACGGCCTCGAGGTGACCATCGTGGGCAGCATGGCCGGCCGGCTCTCGGAGGAGGGCAGCGGACTGCCCATCACCGACGCACAGGTCACCGGCACGGCCGCGGCGCTGTACGTGGCGGGCGCCTGCTCGGGCGCCCTGTTCTTCGGGTGGCTCACCGACCGCTACGGCCGCAAGAAGCTGTTCCTGATCACCCTCGCGGTCTATCTGGCGGCGACGGCGATGACCGCGCTGTCGTTCTCCGTGTGGTGGTTCTTCCTCTTCCGCTTCCTCACCGGATTCGGCATCGGCGGCGAGTACGCGGCCATCAACTCCGCCATCGACGAACTCATCCCGAGCAAGTACCGGGGCCGGGTCGACCTCGTCATCAACGGCAGCTACTGGCTGGGCGCCGTGGGCGGCGCCCTGCTGTCCGTGGTGGCGCTCGACACCGACCTCTTCGCGATCGACGTGGGCTGGCGGCTGGCCTTCGGGCTCGGTGTCGTGCTCGGACTCGTGATCCTGCTCGTCCGGCGGCACGTACCCGAAAGCCCCCGGTGGATGCTCATCCACGGCCGGTCGGAGGGCGCGGAGGAACTCGTGACCGAGGTCGAGCACCGGGTGGAGGAGGAGAAGCACACCCGGCTTCCGGAGCCGGACCGGTCGATCACCATCGAGCAGCGCCGCTCCATCGGCTTCGTCGAGATCGCCCGTACGCTCTTCCGCGCGTACCCGAAGCGGGCGGTCCTCGGCTTCTCCCTGTTCATCGGGCAGGCGTTCCTCTACAACGCCATCACCTTCGGCTTCGGCTCGATCCTGGTGAAGTTCTTCGACGTCCCGACCGGCAACACCGGTTACTACTTCGCCGTGATCGCCTTCGGCAACTTCCTCGGTCCGCTGTTCCTCGGCCGGCTCTTCGACACCGTCGGCCGACGCACCATGATCGCGGGAACGTACATCCTGTCGGGGCTGCTGCTCTTCGGCACGGCCTGGCTCTTCGACCGCGGCAGCCTCGACGCGACGACCATGACCGCCTGCTGGTGCGTGGTCCTCTTCTTCGCCTCGGCGGGCGCCAGTTCCGCCTATCTGACCGTCAGCGAGATCTTCCCCATGGAGACACGGGCGATGGCGATCGCCTTCTTCTACGCGATCGGAACGGCCGCCGGCGGGATCTCCGGTCCGCTGCTCTTCGCCGAACTGACGGAGAGCGGGGTCGTCCGCGACGCCGTCATCGCCTTCTGCGTCGGCGCCGCCCTCATGGTCCTCGCGGGTCTGGTCGCCCTGTTCTTCGCCGTCGCGGCGGAGGGCCGGTCGCTGGAGGACATCGCGACACCGCTCTCCGCGAAGGCGACACCCGAGGACGGCCCTCCGCCCGCGGGCGCCACCCCCTGAGCGGGCGCCGCCCGCGGGCCGGGAGCCGTCGGGGTAGTCAGAGCGGGCGCTCGTGGCCCTCCCAGTACGGGTCTCGCAGGCGGCGCTTGTAGAGCTTGCCGTTGGGGTCGCGGGGCATCGTCCGGACGAAGTCGACCGACTTCGGGCGTTTGAAGCCGGCGAGGCGGTCGGCGCAGTGGGCCAGGATCTCCTCCGCGAGGGCGGCCCCGGGCTCGTGCCCCTCGCCCGCCTCGACGACCGCCTTGACCTCCTCGCCCCAGTCGGCGTGCGGGATGCCGAAGGCGGCGGCGTCGGCGACGGCCGGGTGGGCCAGGAGGGCTGCCTCGATCTCGGCCGGGTAGATGTTGACCCCGCCGGAGATGATCATGTCGATCTTGCGGTCGCGCAGGAAGAGGTAGCCGTCCTCGTCGAGGACGCCGAGGTCTCCGACGGTGAAGAAGTCGCCGATGCGGTTCTTCGCGGTCTTCGCCTCGTCCTTGTGGTACTGGAAGCCGCCGGTGTTCATCTTCAGGTAGACGGTGCCGAGTTCACCCGGCGGCAGCCGGACCCCGTCGTCGTCGAAGACGGCGAGTTCGCTGATGGGCCAGGCCCGGCCGACCGTCCCGGGCTTCTTCAGCCACTCCTCGGCGGTCGCGAAGGCACCGCCGCCCTCGCTCGCGGCGTAGTACTCCTCGACGCACCGGCCCCACCAGTCGATCATCGCCCGCTTGACGTGCTCGGGGCACGGCGCGGCGCCGTGGATGGCGTGGCGCATCGAGGAGACGTCGTACCGGTTCCGTACCTCCTCGGGCAGGGAGAGCAGGCGGTGGAACTGGGTGGGGACCATGTGGGTGTGGGTGCAGTCGTACCGGTCGATCAGACGGAGCATCTCCTCGGGCGTCCACCGGTCCATCAGGACCAGCGGGTGTCCGATGTGCAGGGCGGCGGCGGCGAACTGCAGCACCGCCGTGTGGTAGAGCGGCGAGCAGACGAGGTGGACGTTCCCGTCGGCCGGCCGGATGCCGAAGATGCCGAGGAAGCCGCCGAGATGGGTCTCCTCGGGGAGCTTCCCGGGGAGCGGGCGGCGGATGCCCCGGGGGCGTCCGGTGGTGCCGGAGGTGTAGTTCATGACCCAGCCGAGGGTGCGGTCGGCGGGCGGGCTCGCGTCCTGCCCTTCGAGCAGTTCGCCGTACGCGCGGAAGCCGGGGATCGTACCGACGGCGTACCGGTGGGCGGCGGGGAGTCCGGCCTCGTCGGCGGCGAGGGTCACGGTCTCGGCGAACCGCTCGTGGGCGACGAGGACCTTGGCCCCGGAGTCGGCGACGATCCAGGCGATCTCGGGGCCGACGAAGTGGTGGTTGACCGGGACGAGGTAGAACCCGGCCTGGCTCGCGGCGAGATGGGCGGTGAAGAACTCCGGCCCGTTGGGCAGGACGACGGCGAACGCGTCGCCGCGCTCGAGGCCGGCCGCCCGCAGCCCGTGGACCAGCCGGTTGGCCTCGGCGTGCAGCCGGCCGGCGGTCCACTCCTCGCCGTCGGGTGCGATCAGGACCGTACGGCCGGGGTCGGCGGTGGCCTGGGCCCAGAATCCGGTGGCTGCGACTGACTGGCTCATGCCTCGCTCCGTCCGGCGATGCGGTTGATGCGGTCGACGGCCTTCTCGAAGCCGCGGGTGAGCTCGTCCACCACCTGCTGGACGCTGCGCTCGGAGTTCATCCGGCCGACGATCTGCCCGACGGGGGTGCCGAGCAGCGGTTCGACCTCGTACCGCTGGATACGGGAGACGGCCTCGGCGACCAGCAGACCCTGGAGCGGCATCGGGAGCGTGCCGGGGCCCGCCGGGTCGTCCCAGGCGTCGGTCCACTCGGTGCGGAGCTGACGGGCGGGCTTGCCGGTCAGGGCGCGGGAGCGGACGGTGTCGCCGGAACCGGCGGCGAGGAGCTTGGCGGTGAGGGCACGGGAGTGCATCTCGGCCTCGGTGGTGGTGAGCCAGATCGAGCCGAGCCAGACGCCCTGGGCGCCGAGGGCGAGTCCGGCGGCGATCTGCTCGCCGCTGCCGATGCCGCCGGCGGCGAGCACGGGCAGCGGGGACACGGCGTCGACGACCTCGGGGGTGAGCACCATGGAGGCGATCTCGCCGGTGTGGCCTCCGGCCTCGTAGCCCTGGGCGACGACGACGTCGATGCCCGCGTCGGCGTGGTGGCGGGCGTGCCGGGCGCTGCCGGCGAGGGCGGCGACGAGGACGCCGTGGTCGTGGGCGCGGGCGACGACGTCCGGGGGCGGGGAGCCGAGGGCGTTGGCGAGGAGTCTGATCGGGTAGTCGAAGGCCACGTCGAGCTGGCTGCGGGCGACCTGCTCCATCCAGCCGGTGATGCGCCAGCCGGAGGCCTCGCCCTCGGCGAGTTCGGGCACGCCGTGCTTGGCGAGCGTGGCGCGGACGAACGCCCGGTGCTCCTCCGGGATCATGGCCTCGACCTCGGCCTCGGTCAGTGTCCGATTCCCCGGGGCTTCGACCTTCTTGGCGGGCATCACGACGTCGAGGCCGTAGGGCAGGCCGTCGGTGTGGTCCTGCAGCCAGTCGAGGTCGCGGGCGAGGTCGTCGGGGGCGGTGTAGCGGACCGCGCCGAGGACGCCGAACCCGCCTGCTCTGGTCAGTGCGGCGGCCACCGCGGGGAAGGGCGTGAAGCCGAAGATGGCGTGCTCGATCCCCAGGGTGCGACTCAGCTCCGTCTTCATGGGCGGCAGGATGCCGCAGCGGCGCGACGGAGGGAAGAGGTTTTCTGATGCATCGTCAGATTCTTTGGGTCGCCGGACGCTTCCGTGACGCGCCTCGGCTCCGGTAGGAAAGTTTCAGATTTTTCCGGCGTGGCCGAAGTTTTCTTTCAAAGGGCTGTGGGAGAGGGTGGGCATGACGGAGGAGTCCAGGAGGGGCCGGGGCCCGAGCCGCCGGGCGTTCGGCGGCGGAGTCCTCGCCCTGGGAGGTGCGCTGATGATCGGTTCGATTCCGGGGGCCGCGGCGGCGCCGGAACCGCGGCCGGGCCCGGGAGACCGAGGAGCGGGGACCCCGGGAGCGGCCGGGGGCGGCGCCTCCCCCGGCGCGCGCAGGACCACCCTGCGACGCGGGTCCGCCGCACGGGCGGGGCTCCTGCCGGAGCACCTGGGCCGGCTGGTCACGGACGCCGAGGCCTTCCTCGCCCCCTCCCCCACGCACCCCTGGTACGCGGGCGCCGTCCTGCTCGCCGGGCGGGGCGGGACGGTGGCCCTGCACCGGCCGATCGGCATGGCCGTGCGGTACGCGTCGTACGACGAGAAGACCGACACCGGCGTGGAGTTGCCGCCGCACGAGCAGGTCCCGATGGCCGAGGACACCGTCTTCGATCTGGCATCGGTCTCCAAGCTCTTCACCTCGATCCTCGCCGTGCAGCAGATCGAGCGCGGGGCATTGGAGCTCGAGGCGAGGGTCACCGCATACCTTCCGGAGTTCGGCGGCGGCGGGAAGCAGGAGATGACCGTCCGTCAGCTGCTCACCCACACGTCGGGGTTCCGGGCATGGATCCCGCTGTACAAGGCGCCGACGCGGGAGGGCAAGCTGCGGCTGATCTGGGACGAGGTCCCGGCGAACCCGCCGGGGTCGGCGTACCTCTACTCGGATCTGAATCTGATCACGCTCCAGCTGATCCTGGAGGAGATCACCGGTCTCGGCCTGGATGTACTGCTCCACGACGAGATCACCGCTCCGCTCGGGATGCACCGCACTCGTTTCAATCCCCCGCTCTCCTGGCGGCCGGGGATCGCCGCCACCGAGGACGCCCGCCCTCCGTGGTCCGGTCTCGACCGGGGCATGGTGCGGGGCGAGGTTCACGACGAGAACGCCCACAGCCTGGGCGGAGTCGCCGGCCACGCCGGGATCTTCTCCCGCGCCTGGGACCTCGCGATCCTCGCCCGCACCCTGCTCAACGGCGGGGCCTACGGCAAGGCCCGCATCCTCTCCCCCGCCTCGGTGGAGCTGATGTTCACCGACTTCAACACCGCGTTCCCCGGCGACGAGCACGGGCTCGGCTTCGAGCTCTACCAGCACTGGTACATGGGCGCGATGGCCACGCCACGGACGGCCGGGCACACCGGCTTCACCGGCACCAGCCTGGTCCTCGACCCGACCACCGACAGCTTCCTGATCCTGCTCGGCAACTCCGTGCACCCGGTGCGCTCCTGGCGCTCGGGGTCGGCTCCCCGCGTCGCCGCGGCGGACCACCTGGCCCGCGCCGTCCCCGTACGCCCCGACCGGGGCCGTACGTCCCCCGAGCCCTCGGCTTCGCTCGGGCAGGGACGACCCCCGTGGTTCTCCGGGATGGCGAGCGCCACGACCGCCACCCTGACGCTCCCTCATGTGCCGCGCGCCGCACGCCTGGAGTGCGCCCTGTGGTGGGACACCGAGCCGGGCGCCGACACGGCCGTCCTGGAGGCCTCGGCCGACGGCGGCACGACCTGGCGGCCGGTTCCCTTCACCACCGACGGGCGCACGGAGCATCCGGCGGGCGCGGTGGGCGGCTGGTCCGGCCGCGTCTGGCACACCGTGTCCGCCCCGCTGTCCGGGACGGACACCGTCCTGCGCTGGCGCTGCACGACGGACCAGCGGTACGTGGGCCGGGGCGTGTACGTGGACGGACTGCGGCTCTACGACGGAGCGGGACGCCCGGTGTTCGACGAGGCGCGGCCGGCGGACGGGGCGCGGATCGAGGCGAACGGCTGGAGCAGATCGGCCGATTGAGCCCGCTCGTCCACCGGGTCGGACCGCTGGTTCGACTGTGCACAAGTGATCATGTGAGGTAGCGTCCCGGCGGGAAGTTCTCACCGGGGGGATGAGACGAACGCGCGGGCGAGCGTCTGTCGTGTCGCCCGTTCGCGGTGCCCTTCCGTCCGCGGGGGCCGCCGCAACCGGCCCGTCGAGCGAGCGGCACGACCGCTTCGAGACCCAGCCGCTCCCTGCCGTTCGCCCTTCCTCACCGAGGTGTTCCTTCATGCTGTCCCTGTCCGAGCGCCGTCCACCGGGCGCGCGCCGCTTCGCGCTGTCCGCATGGATCTGCGCGCTCTCCCTCGCGGTCCTGGCCGCGGTGGTCCTTGCCGTCACTCCGCAGTCGCCCGCCGTCGCGTCGACGAGCGCGGTCACGACCACGCCGACGGTCTCCGCCCAGGAGAGCAACACGCCGTTCCCGGCGGGCGGTACCTACTACTGCACCCGCATCCCGGCCCTCGTCACCACCAAGACGGGCGTCCTCCTCGCCTTCGCCGAGGGCCGAGACCGGGACACCACCACCGGCTGCAGCGACGTCGGCGACAACGACCTGATCATGAAGCGGTCCGTCGACGGCGGAAAGACCTGGGACGCCCAGCCCACGGTCGTCATCGGCGCCGACGACGAGCTCGCCCACGGCAACCCCACGCCCGTCGTGGACGGGGTGACCGGCCGCATCACCCTCCTCTACTCCAGCAGCGACTGGAACAGGAACCGGGCCACGCCGGAACGCAAGGGCTTCGACCGTACGGTGCACGCCGTCCACAGCATGGACGGCGGCCTCCACTGGTCGGCGAGCGTCGCCCAGCCCCAGCTCGACCGGCCCGAGTGGTTCTGGGTCTCGACCGGTCCCGGCCACGGCATCCAGCTCAGCCGCGGCGAGCACTTCGGCCGACTGGTCGTGCCCGGTGACCACCGGGGCGGCGGCAAGGCCGGCGGTCAGCTGTACACCAGCGACGACGGCGGCCTGACCTGGCAGATGCGCGCGGTCTCCGACGCGAGCGACACCGGTTCCTACCCCGCCGAGCTCGCCGTCGCCGAGACCCTCGACGGCCAGGTGTACGTCAACGCCCGCAACTCCGACCTCACCCGCTGCAGCACCAACGAGCACCGGCTCACGGCCACGAGCACCGACGGCGGAGCGACCTTCGCGGCGCCCTTCGTCCCCGTGCCCAACCTCGACACCTCCCCGACCTACGGTTCGCTGCTGCGGCCGACCCACGACCCGGACGGCGGGCCCGGACGGCTGCTGTACTCGGGTCCCTCCCGGCTCGGCCCGAACGTGCTGGAGGACCGGCGCGAGCTGGCCATCCGCTCCTCGTACGACGAGGGGAAGACCTGGAAGACCGTCGGCTCCCTGGTCACGCCGAACCGCAGCGGCTACTCCGACATGTCGCTCCTGGCCAACGGGTCCATCGGCCTCCTGTACGAGAGGGCCGTCAACGTCCCCCACGGGAACGTCGCCTTCATGGCCTTCACCGAGAAGGCCCTGAACGACTCCGAGACCGAGCTGCGCCGTCCGCGGACCGCCGACACGCGCGTCAAGGGTCCCGGCGAGGCCGGCAACCACGCCGTCATCCACGGCGGCGCGCAGCTCGGATCGCGTCTCGGCGGCGTCGCCATGGAGTTCGACGGCCAGGACGACTACCTGCGTCTCGTCTGCTCCCCGACCCTGCGGGTCGAGGACGGGGACTTCACCGTCACGGCCTGGTTCAAGCACTCGGCCACGACCGGCACCCTGCCGGTCATCTGGGCGTACGGCGCGCAGGGGCCGCACTTCTCGGTCCGGTCCGAACCCGGCGGCGGGGTCATGCGCGGCACCGTCGGCACGAGCATCGGCACCACCGAGGTGACGCTGCCGTCCTCGTACAACGACGGCGCTTGGCACCACGTCGTCTTCACCCGCAAGGGCCTCACCCTCGGCCTCGCCGTCGACGGAGGTTCCGCGGCCACGGCGACCATGCCGACGGGACAGTCGGCGGAGGAGCGGAACGCCACGCCGGTCGGTCCCTTCAACATCCACATCGGCGCCCGGCCCGACTTCCCCAGCCAGCCGTCCGGCGTGACGCAGCTCTTCCGCGGCACCCTGGACGATGTACGGCTCTTCGGCACGGCGCTGACCGACGCCGAAGCGGCCGAGGTGAAGGCGGGCTCCCTCGCGGTGCGCAACAGCGAGGAGAAGCTCCGCCTCGGTTTCTCCACCATCTGGTAGGCGGGCGAACCCCGGCCGGCGGACGTACCGCCCGCCGGCCGGGGCGGCCGCGGCTCAGGCCGCCTCCGCGTACAGCTCCTCGATCAGCCGGGCGACCCGCCCGGGTTCCCGCAGCGTCGGGTAGTGGTCCGAGGCGGCCAGCCGGACGAGGCGGCAGCCCGGGATGCGTGCGGCCATCTCCTCGTTGCAGCGCACGACCTCCGGCCGGTCCCGCTCGCCCAGCGCGAGCAGGGTCGGCGCGGAGATCTCCCCGAGCCGGTCGAAGGCGGGCGGGCCGGTGAGCTGGTGGCCGATGTTGCTGAACCAGGCCGGCAGCACGGCCCGGCAGAGCGCGGCCGCGACCGGGTCCGACTCGGGGGTTCCGCCCGCGGCCTTCGCCCACGCCCGCAGACCGAGCCGGACGATGCCCTCCATGTCGCCGGCCGTGGCCAGCGGCTCCAGGCGCTCGAAGAACTCTCCCGCGGCCAGCCCCTCGTACCCGGTGACACCGGGGACGAGCAGCGCGAGGCCCGCCACCCGCTCGGGCGCTTCGAGGGCGAGGTCGACCGCGGTGGCCCCGCCCATGCTGGAGCCGACGAGGACCGCCCGCTCGATCGCGAAGTGGTCGAGGACCTCGGCCAGATCGCGGACCGGGAGGTACTCGGCGGTGGGCGCGGGCGAGCGTCCGTAGCCCCGCACGTCGTAGCGGATCACCCGGCGTCGCGCGGTGAGCGCCGGCAGGACCGGGTCCCACACCGCGGAGTCTCCGACACCGGGATGGAGGAGGACCAGCGGCAGGCCGTCGCCTCCCGCGTCGTCCGCCCAGACCTCACCGTGACTGACACGCACCATGGTCTCCACGGTTCCCCAGTCTGGTGCGGCCCGCGGGGCTCCGCCGGCACCCGGACGGCATATGGCGACATCGCGTCCGTCAGGCGCCGGATTCCGATGCCACGCCCAGGGCGGTCAGGACGGGGCTGATCAGGGGGTGGTCCTCCGCGCCCCGCCGGACGGCGGCGAAGACCCTGCGGGTCGGGGCGACGCCCTCGATCGGGCGGACCTCCACGCCCGATAGTTCCATGCCGCGCAGGGCCGAACGCGGCACGAGCGCCACGCCCGCGGACGCGGCCGCGAGGGCGACCACGGCGCGGAAGTCGTCGGACGAGTGCTCCGGGTTCAGGGTGAACCCGGCGTATTCGCAGGCCAGGACGGTGACGTCATGGCAGGGGTTGCCGGCCGACTGGCCGATCCAGGCGTCCTTCGCGAGGTCGCCGAGCGCGACCCGCTCACCGGCAGCCAGCGGGTGGCCGGGCGGCAGGACCGCGTCGAAGGGCTCCGCGTAGAGCGGGACACGGGTGAGGCGGGCATCGTCCTCGCCCGGCGCGCCCCGGTACTCGACCGCGACGGCCACGTCGACCTGCCGGTCGAGGACCATCATCAGACTCTCGTCGCCCTCGGCGTCCCGGACCCGGACCCGGATGCCGGGGGCGGAGTCGGCGAGCGCCCTGATGGCCGGGGCCACCACCAGCCCGATGCCGGTGGCGAAGGCGGCGACCGTGACCGTGCCGGCCTCGCCGGAGCCGTAGGCGGCGAGCTCCGACTCGGCGCGCTCCAACTGGGCCAGGACGGCGTTGGCGTGGCTGAGCAGGATCTCGCCGGCCGGCGTAAGGCGGGCGCCGCGGGCACTGCGGTCCACCAGGCGGTGGCCGGTCTCCTGCTCCAGGGCGGCGAGCTGCTGGGAGACGGCGGAGGGGGTGAGATAGAGCGCGGCGGCCGCCGCCGTGACCGTGCGGTGGTCGGCCACCGCACGGAGGATGTGCAACCGCCGCGCTTCGATCATTCCCCCAGTCTCGCAGGCCGCGGGGCCTGCGCCCGCCTCAGCCCCGGAGGGCGGCGCGGGCGTCGACGAACGCGTCGACGGCCCGGTTGACGTCCTCCGTGGAGTGGGCGGCGGAGAGCTGGACGCGGATGCGGGCCTGGCCCTGCGGCACGACCGGGTACGAGAAGCCGATCACGTACACGCCGCGCTCCAGGAGCAGCTCGGCCATGCGGCCGGCCTCGGACGCGTCGCCGATCATGACGGGGGCGATGGCGTGGTCGCCGGGGAGGATGTCGAAGCCCTCCGCCGTCATCCGGGTCCGGAACAGCTCGGTGTTGGCACGCAGCCGGTCGCGCAGGTCGCCGGCGGACTCCAGCAGGTCGAGGACCTTCAGGGAGGCGGCGGCGATCACCGGGGCGAGGGTGTTCGAGAAGAGGTACGGGCGGGAGCGCTGGCGCAGCAGGGCGACGATCTCGGCACGGGCGGCGACGTAGCCGCCGGAGGCGCCGCCGAGGGCCTTGCCGAGGGTGCCGGTGATGATGTCGACGCGGTCCATCACGCCGTGCAGCTCGGGGGTGCCGCGGCCGCCGGGGCCGACGAAGCCGACGGCGTGCGAGTCGTCGACCATGACCATGGCGTCGTAGCGCTCGGCCAGGTCGCAGATCTCGCCGAGCGGGGCGACGTAGCCGTCCATGGAGAAGACGCCGTCGGTGACGATGAGCTTGCGCCGGGCGCCGCCCTCCGTGGCCTCCTTGAGCTGCTGCTCCAGGTCGGCCATGTCGCGGTTGGCGTAGCGGAAGCGGCGGGCCTTGGAGAGGCGGATGCCGTCGATGATCGACGCGTGGTTGAGGGCGTCGGAGATGACGGCGTCCTCGGCGCCGAGGATGGTCTCGAAGACACCGCCGTTGGCGTCGAAGCAGGAGGAGTAGAGGATCGTGTCCTCCTGGCCGAGGAAGGACGACAGGCGCGCCTCCAGCTCCTTGTGCACCTCCTGCGTGCCGCAGATGAAGCGGACGGACGCCATGCCGTAGCCCCAGCGGTCGAGGGCGTCGTGGGCGGCGGCGACCACCTCGGGGTGGTCGGCGAGGCCCAGGTAGTTGTTGGCGCAGAAGTTCAGCACCTCGCCCGGGCGGCCGCCCGAGACGACGGCGACGGTGGCCGACTGGGGGGTGCCGATGACGCGCTCGGGCTTGTGGAGTCCGGCCTTCTGGATCTCGTCGAGAGTGGCACGGATGTCGTCGCGTACGGAATCGAACATGGGTCAGGCTCCCGCAGTCCAGTCGAGGATGATCTTGCCGCTCTTGCCGGAGGCCGCGTCGTCGAAGGCGGCCTCGAAGTCGGTGTACGCGTAGCGTCCGGTGACGACGGGCGAGAGGTCGAGTCCGCCCTCCAGGAGCACCGACATCGCGTACCAGGTCTCGAACATCTCGCGGCCGTAGATGCCCTTGATCGTGATCATGGAGGTGACGATCTTCGCCCAGTCGACGGCGAAGTCCTCGCTGGGCAGGCCCAGCATGGCGATCTTGCCGCCGTGGGTCATGTTGGCGACCATGTCGCGCATCGCGCGCGGGTTGCCGGACATCTCCAGGCCGACGTCGAAGCCCTCCTTGAGCCCGAGGGTGCGCTGGCCGTCGGCGATGGTCTGCTCGGCGACGTTGAGGGCGAGCGTGACGCCCGTCTTGCGCGCCAGGGCGAGGCGCTCCTCGCTGACGTCGGTGATCATGACGCTGCGGGCGCCGGCGTGCTTGGCGACGGCGGCGGCCATGATGCCGATCGGGCCCGCGCCGGTGACGAGGACGTCCTCGCCGACGAGCGGGAAGGACAGCGCCGTGTGCACGGCGTTGCCGAAGGGGTCGAAGATCGCGGCGATGTCGAGGTCGACGGGGACGCGGTGCACCCACACGTTGGAGGCGGGCAGCGCCACGAACTCGGCGAACGCGCCGTCCCGGCCGACGCCGAGGCCGATGGTGGCGCGGCAGAGGTGGCGGCGGCCGGCCAGACAGTTGCGGCACTTGCCGCACACGAGGTGGCCCTCTCCGCTGACCAGGTCGCCGACGGTGATGTCGGCGACGTCACGGCCGACGGAGACGACCTCGCCGACGAACTCGTGGCCGAGGGTCAGCGGCGTGGCGATCGTCTTCTGCGCCCAGCCGTCCCAGGAGCGGATGTGCAGGTCGGTCCCGCAGATACCGGTCCGCAGCACCTTGATGAGCACGTCGCCGGGACCGGTCTCCGGCTCGGGCACGTCCGTGAGCCAGAGTCCCGGCTCCGCCTTCAGCTTGACCAACGCCTTCAATGCCACGGCTCCCGACGTGCGTGTCCTGTGATGTGCGGGGTACGGGCACGGCAGCGCGCCCAAGATCCCTGGAACAGAATCTTCCGTACGGAGCGCTCGCGGTCCATCGAGGATTTCTTAAGCGCGCTCGCAGATCAGCTTCACACCACAGGCGGGGGCGGGGCGACGTCAACGCGTCCGAACGGAGAGGACACCCTCGGGTCCCCTCCGTCCGGGCCGATGTACGTGCACCCGGGTCAGCGGCCGAGGGCCGCCATCGCCGCGTTGTGGCCGGGGATGCCGCTGACTCCGCCGCCGCGGATCGCGCCCGCGCCGCACAGCAGCACGTTGGCGTGGCGCGTCTCGACGCCCCAGCGGCCGGGGCTCGCGCCTGTGCCCGCGTCCGTGCCCGCGCCCCCGTCCGCATCCGCGTCCTCCGTGGCGTACGGGAAGGACAGGTCGCGGTGGAAGATGTGGCCTCCCGGGAGGCGCAGCTCGCGTTCGAGGTCGAGCGGGGTCTTCGCCTCGATGCAGGGGCGGCCGTCCGCGTCGAGGGCGAGGCAGTCGGCGATCGGCTCGTCGAGGTGGGCGTCGAGCTGCTCGAGGGTCGCCGCGAGGAGCGCGGCGCGGGTGCCGTCGTTGTCGGCGGCGAACAGCCGGGCGGGGGTGTGCAGCCCGAACAGGGTGAGGGTGTGGTGGCCCGTGGCGGCGAGTTCGGGGCCGAGGATCGTCGGGTCGGTCAGGGAGTGGCAGTAGATCTCGGAGGGCGGCGCGGAGGGCGGCCGGCCGGCGGTGGCCTCGGCGTGGGCGGTGGCGAGCTGGCCGTAGCCCTCGGCGATGTGGAAGGTGCCGGCGAAGGCCTCGTGCGGGTCGACGGAACGGTCGCGGAGCTTCGGCAGCCTGGTCAGCAGCATGTTGACCTTGAGCTGGGCGCCTTCGGGCGCGGGCGGGGGCGGGTCGCCGAGGAGGGCGGCGAGGTCGCGGGGCGAGGCGTTGACGAGGACGTGGCCGGCCTCGACCGTGCCCTCGCCGTCCGCGGTGCGGAAGGTGATCGCGGCGCGCTGCCCGTCGGTCTCGATCCGGGTGGCCTCGTGACCGGTGCGGATGTCGGCCCCGGCGGCGCGGGCCGCGTCGGCGAGGGCGTCGGTGAGGGCTCCCATGCCGCCGACGGGCACGTCCCAGTCACCGGTGCCGTTGCCGATGACGTGGTAGAGGAAGCAGCGGTTCTGGAGGAGCGTCGGGTCGTGGGCGTCGGAGAACGTGCCGATGAGGGCGTCGGTGAGGACGACGCCGCGGACGAGGTCGTCGGCGAACTCCCGCTCGACGGTGACGCCCAGCGGTTCCTCGAAGAGCATCCGCCAGGTGTCGGCGTCGTCCACGCGGGCACGGAGCGCGGCACGGGTGGGGAGGGGCTCGGTGAGGGTGGGGAAGATCCGGCGGGCGGCGCGGCCGGTCCGCTCGTAGAAGGCCTGCCAGGCCTCGTACTCGCGGTCGGAACCGGTGAGTTCGGCGAAGGAGGCGCGGGTGCGGTCGGTGCCGCCGCCGACGAGCAGGCCGCCGTCGCCCTTCGGGGTGTATGAGGAGATGGACCGTTTCCGTACGGCGAACCTCAGCCCGAGCTCGCGCACGATCTTCTCCGGAAGGAGCGAGACGAGGTACGAGTACCGGGACAGGCGCGCGTCGACCCCGGCGAACGGCCGGGTGGACACGGCCGCCCCACCGGTGGAGCCGAGCCGCTCCAGGACGAGCACGGAGCGCCCGGCACGGGCGAGGTAGGCGGCGGCGACGAGGCCGTTGTGTCCTCCGCCGACGACGACGGCGTCGTACGAGCGGGAGACGGGCCGGACGTCCGGGAGCAGGTCGGGGGCAGTCATGGCTCATGCTCACACGGAGGCGACGGCCGGGGAAGGGGACGACCCGGGGCGGCGCGGCGCCCGCCCGGGCCGAGGGCGACCCCCGGGGCCCGGGCCGAGGGCGACCCCCGGCGGCCCGGGTCGGCGGCGGCCCCCTGGGGCCCGGGTCGGCGGCCGCCCCCGGCGGGCGGTGCGGTCGGCTCAGGTCTGCGGTGGTGCGGTGGGCTCAGGTCTGCGGCGGTGCGGTGGCCGCTCTCAGGTGGAGGGCGGCGGCCTCGGCGTGGCGGCCCAGCCGCTCCAGGCAGTGGGCCTCGTCGTCCAGGGCCGCGAGGGTGTCGGGGTGGGCCGGGCCGAGGAGGCGGGTGCGGGCGGCGGCGACCGCGCTGTGCGAGGCGAGTGCCTCCTCCCAGCGGCCGAGGCGACCGAGGGCGACGGCGGTCTCCCGACGGCTCAGAAGGGTGTCCGGGTGGTCCGGGCCGAGGACCCGCTCGCGGTCCGCGTGGACGCTCTCGGACTCGGTGAGCGCCTCGGGCCAGCGGCCGAGGCGGCCGAGGTTGACGGCCAGGGCGTGGCGGGCGCGGAGGGTCTCGGGGCCGTCGGCGCCCTGAGCGCGGGTGCGCGCGGCGACGAGGTCGTGGCAGACGCCCAGCGCGTCCGCGGCCTGACCGAGCCGGCCGAGGAGGACGCCGGTCTCGTAGCGGGCGGCGAGGGTGTCCGGGTGGTCGGGCCCCAGGGCGGCGGCGCGCGCGTCGGCGACCGCGCGGTACTGGGCGAGGGCCTCGTCGCCCCGCCCCAACCGCCCGAGCGTGTAGGCCACTTCGCGCCGGGTCACCAGGGTGTCGGGATGGTCCTCGCCGAGCAGCCGGGCGCGTGCCTCGGCGACCTCCTGCGCCGTGCGGTACGACTCCTCGTGGCGGCCCAGGCGGCCGAGCGTGAAGGCGAGGTTGTGGCGACAGCGCAGGGTGTCCGGGTGGTCGGGGCCCACCGTCCGCTCGCGTGCGGCGAGCACGGTGACGTACACCTGGTACGCCTCGGGGTGCCGTCCCAGGCGGCCGAGCGCGTACGCCCGCTCCTGCCGGGCCGCGAGGGTGTCGGGGTGGTCCTCGCCGAGGACGCGCGCGCGGGTGGCGGCGACCGTGCCGAAGACGCGCAGGGCGTCGGCGGGGCGGTCGAGCCGGGCGAGGGCGAAGCCGACCTCGTAGTGGCTGGCCAGGGTGTCCGGGTGGTCCTCGCCGAGGGCCGCCGATCGGTGCTCGGCGACGGACCGGTGCACGGACTCGGCCTCGTCCCAGCGGCCGAGCCGTCCGAGGCCCATGCCCGCCCGGTACCGGCCGGCGAGCACCGCGATCAGCTCGGCGGAGGCAGCGGGGCGCACCGGCGCGGCCTCGTGCGCCGCGGGCTCGCCGACGGTGCCCGGGGCGGCGGTCGTCCACTCCGTGGTGAGCACGGCCGCGGCGGGGTCGTGGGCGACCGGGCGCGGCGCGCCCGCGGCGTCGGCGGGCCGGTGCCCGCCGGTGATCGCCCGGACCCACGCGGGCATGGGGACGGTCAGACCGGGATCGGCACCGGCACCGGCACCGGCACCGGCACCGGGAAGGGAACCGTGCCCGGACTCGGAGGCGGAACCGGGCCCGCCCGCGGAGCCCGGCCCCGGCCCCGGTCCCGGTCCCGGGACGACGGTCGCCCCGGCCTGCGAAGCGCCGGCGGCGGCGCCCGCCCCCGGCAGGGACAGCGCGACCCGCCCCGTCACGATCCGGCGGCGCAGGTCCCCCGCGTCGGCCGGCCGCTCCGCCGGCACCTTGGCGAGCAGGTCGACGACGATCCGGTCGAAGTAGTCCGGGAGTTCGGCCCGGTGGGCGCGCGGCGGATCGGGCACCGTGTCCCGGTGCCCGATGAGGATCGCCCAGGAGTCGCCCAGGTCGAAGGGCGGGACGCCGGTGGCGAGCTCGTACAGCACGCATCCCAGCGAGTAGAGGTCGCTGCGGTGGTCGATCTCGCCGCCGCCGATCTGCTCGGGCGACATGTAGTGGGGCGTGCCCATGGCGATGCCCGTGCCGGTGAGCTTGGACGTGAAGCCGACGTCCGCGCCGAGGCGCGCTATGCCGAAGTCGCAGATCTTCACCGTCCCGTCCCGCAGCCGCATGATGTTCGCGGGCTTCAGGTCGCGGTGCACGATCCCGTGCCGGTGGGTGTACGCGAGGGCGTCGGCGACCTGGTCGGCGATCTCGACGACGTCGTGGACGGGCAGCGGATGCTGGGCGTTGGCGGTGAGGAGCTGGCTGAGATTGCGTCCCTCGAGGAGTTCCATGACGAGGAAGAGCACGCCGTCGTACTCGCCGAAGTCGTGCACGACGGTGATGCCCCGGTGCTGGAGCGAGGCGGCCACCCGCGCCTCGCGCCGGAACCGCTCGCGGACCACGGTGAGGACCTGCGGGTCCTGCTGCGGGCCGATCGGCTTGAGGCACTTCACGGCGACCCCGCGGCCGAGCGCCTCGTCGGTGGCGCGCCACACCTCGCCCATGCCCCCGCGACCGATGACCTCGTGCAGGCGGTACCGGCCCTGGATCAGTCTGGAGTCCCCCATCGTGTACTGCCGCCCCCGTCGATCTCCTACGCCTTTCCCGGCTCCTCCAGTATGGACGCCGGTTCGGACAGTGGGTACGGGGCGGGGTACGTGTAAGGGTCGGGTCGCGCTCCGGGGCCGAGCCGGTCCATGGCGCGGAGGATGTGGCCGGGCGGCAGCCGCCAGCGCAGGCGGGCTGGGACGCGGCGCAGCAGGTCGGCCGTGGTGACGAGGCGGCGGGTGACGGTCTCCCGCGGCGGCGCGGGGCGGCCGTAGAGCTTGTGGGCGTAGGGGGGCAGAGTGTCGTACGCGAGCGCCGCGACGCGCCGCCAGATCACCTCGCGCGCCGGTACCAGAACGGGTTTCACCGGCGGCCTGCGCAGGAAGTCCTCGACGGTACGGGCGTCCGCCCCGGCCTCCAGCCGGGGCCGTACGGTCTCGAAGTAGGCGGCGAGTGCGGCGGTGGATCCGGGGACGGTGGCCGGATCGAGCCCGACGAGCCGCGCCGAGGTGCGGTGTTCGTCGACGTAGCGGTCGGCCTGGGCGTCGGTGAGCGGGATGCCCGAGCGGCGTGCGACCGAGAGGTACGAGTCGGTCTCGGCGCAGTGCACCCAGAGGAGCAGCTCCGGGTCGTCCACGCCGAGCCGCCGATGGATCCGGCGCACCCGGGCCCCGGCGGCTTCGGCGGCCTCGGTGGTCCCGTAACTCAGGGTCCCGACGAAGTCCGCGGTCCGCATGAGCCGCCCCCAGGGATCCTTCCGGAAGCTGCTGTTGATCATGACGCCGCGTACGGCGACGGGATGCAGCGCCTGCAGCCACAACGCCCGCACGCCCGCGATCCACATGACCGGGTCGCTGTGCACCTGCCAGGTCACGGAACGGGGTCCGAAGAGCCCCGGGTCGGCACTCAAGAAGCGTCCTCGCTCATACCGTTCAGGCTACGTCGGAAGCCGCTCCGTGGAGCCGGCCGTGCACGAAGGGGGAGCGGGCGTTCCGGCAGGACCCGTGGGCCAGGACCGGTGGGTCAGGACCGGTGGGTCAGGACCGGTGGGTAGGACCCGTGGGCCAGGACCGGTGGGCCAGGCCCTGTGGAGGTCTCAGGGTTCGATGTTCTGGTTCAGGTGGAACAGGTTCCCCGGGTCGTAGGTCCGCTTGGCCTCGACCAGGCGGTCGTAGTTCGCCCCGTAGTTGGCCCTGATCCGGCCCCGGTCGTCGTCGGCCATGAAGTTGATGTAGCCGCCCTCCTCGGAGTGCGGGGCGGTGGCCTCGTAGTAGTCGCGGACCCAGGCGATGTTGGCCTCGTTGGCGGAGGCGTCGGGCCACATGCCGGCGATGACGGTGGCGAAGGAGGCGTCCCGGTAGGCGAAGGCCGTGGCGTCGGGGGCGACGCGGTGGCAGGCGCCGTTGATCGGGTAGATGTGGACGGTCGAGTTCACGGCGGGCAGCCCCGGGGCGTGCCGGAGGTGCGCCTCGATCGCGGCGTCGGTCAGCTCGGTGACGAAGTTGGCCTTCCAGTAGTGCTGGAGGCCGGGTGGTACGAGCGCGTCGAAGGCGCTGTTGAGCGCCGGGTACGGCATGGGACCGACGTGCTCGGCGACGACCGGCGCGAACTCACGGAGGGGCCGCAGGGCCTTCTCGCCCTCGTCGAGCGGTCCGGACCAGCAGGCCACGACCAGGGCGAAGGTGTCGCCGTGCCGGTCCTCCGGGATGAACGGGAGCGGCGGGGCGATCTGGAAGGCGGGGAACCCGCCCAGTTGCTCCGGTGCGTCGGCGATGTGGTCGGCGAAGGCGCGCACGACGGTGGCCGCGTCCTCCAGTTCGAAGAGCATCGGTCCGCCGTAGATGTCCTTGACGGGCGCGAGCCGGTACTCGAACGAGGTCACGGCGCCGAAGTTGCCGCCGCCTCCGCGCAGGGCCCAGAACAGGTCGGCGTTCTGCTCCTCGTCGGCGACGAGGAGCCGGCCGTCCGCGGTCACCACGTCGGCCGAGACGAGGTTGTCGCAGCTGAGGCCAAGCCCTCGGGCCAGATAGCCGATGCCGCCGCCGAGGGTGAGTCCGCCGACGCCGGTGGTGGAGATGATCCCGCCGGTGGTGGCGAGGCCGAAGGGGTACGTCGCCGCGTTGAAGTCGCCCCAGGTCGCCCCGCCCTCGGCGCGGGCCGTCCGCCGCACGGGGTCGACGCGGACGCCTCGCATCCCGGAGAGATCGGCCACGACGCCGCCCTCGCACGTCCCGAAGCCGGGGACGCTGTGCGCGCCGCCCCGGACCGCCAGATCGAGCCCGTTCTCGCGGGCGAAGTCGACCGCGGCCATGACGTCGCCCGCGTTGACGCAGCGCACGATCACGGCGGGTCTCTTGTCGATCATGGCGTTGTGCACCGTGCGTGCCTCGTCGTAGGCGTCGTCGTCGGCTGTGACGACCGTCCCGCGTACCCGTTCGCGCAGCTGGTCGTTCGAGAGCTTGCCCATGGCCACCGCTCCTCGTTCGAATCATCTCCACGCTACGCCGATGACGCGGGGGCTCAACCGGAGCCCGGACGCACGGACACCGGCCCGTTCCGTCCAGTACGTGAGACCGGGCCGGCCGGGGATTCGTCCACCCTCGCCGCGCCCTTAAAGTGCCCCTACGTGTGGCCGGTACACGATGCCCCGGCCACTCCTCCCACTCACCTGATTCGCATGAGGATGCCCATGTTTACGGTCAACGAGTACTTCGACGGCACGGTCAAGTCGATCGCGTTCACGCAGGAGCAGGGTCCCGCGACGATCGGCGTCATGGCCCCCGGGGAGTACGAGTTCGGCACCGCCGCTCCGGAGATCATGCACGTGGTCAGCGGCGCCCTGACGGTGCGGCTGCCCGGTGCCGAGGCGTGGGAGACGTTCGCCGCCGGGGACCTGTTCGAGGTCCCCGGCGACAGCAGGTTCCAGCTGCGGGTCGCGGTGGAGACCGCCTACCTCTGCGAGTACCGCTGACCCTGCCCGGCCCGGAGGCGCCGCCGCCGGGTGTCGCTAACGGCGGACGCGGGGCATGCCCAGGCCGATCCAGGAGATGATCTCGCGCTGGATCTCGTTGTTGCCGCCGCCGAAGGTGAAGATGACGGCCGAGCGGTAGCCGCGTTCGAGTTCGCCGTGGAGGACCGCGCCGGCCGAGCCCTCCTTGAGGGCGCCCGCCGCGCCGACGACCTCCATGAGGGCCGCGTAGGCGTCGCGGCGGGCCTCGGAGCCGTAGACCTTCACGGCGGAGGCGTCCTGGGGGGTGAGGGTGCCGTTCTGGACGGCGTTCACCATCTGCCAGTTGAGGAGTTTCATCGCGTCGAGCCGGGCGTGGGTGCGGGCCAGGGCGCGGCGGACCCAGGGCAGGTCGATGACGCGCCGGCCGTCGGTGAGCGGAGTGCCGGCGGCCCAGTGCTGGACGTCGTGGAGCGCGCGGATCGCCATCGTGCCGTGGGCGGCGAGGGTGACGCGCTCGTGGTTCAGCTGGTTGGTGATGAGGCGCCAGCCCTTGTTCTCGTCGCCGACCCGGCGCGAGGCGGGGACCTTGATGTCGTCGTAGTAGCTGGCGGTGGTGTCGTGCGAGGCGAGGGTGTTGATGATCGTGCAGGAGTAGCCGGGGTCGCCGGTCGGGACGAGCAGCATCGTGATGCCCTTGTGGGGCGGCGCGTCCGGGTCGGTGCGGACCGCGAGCCAGACCCAGTCGGCGGTGTCGCCGTTCGTGGTCCAGATCTTCTGCCCGTTGACCGTGTACGTGCCGTTGGTCTCGTCCCCCTCACGGACCGCGCGGGTCTTCAGTGCGGCGAGGTCGGTGCCCGCGTCGGGCTCGCTGTAGCCGATGGCGAAGTCGATCTCGCCGGAGAGGATCCGCGGCAGGAAGTACGCCTTCTGCTCGTCGGTGCCGAAGCTCATGATCGTCGGTCCGACGGTGTTCAGCGCCATGAGCGGCAGGGGTACGCCCGCCTGTGCGGCCTCGTCGAAGAAGATGAACTGTTCCATCGGGGTCAGCCCCCGCCCGCCGTACTCGGTCGGCCAGCCGACGCCGAGCCAGCCGTCGGCGCCGAGCCGGCGCACGGTCTCCCGGTAGAAGCGCTTCTGCGCCGCCGGGTCCGCGTAGCGGGTGTGGACGTCCGCGGGGACCAGCTCGGCGAAGTACGCACGCAGCTCGGCGCGCAGGCTGTTCTGGGCGGGCGTGTATTCGAGGTGCATGGGGCGGGCCTCCCGTGGCGGCTGTCCTGCGGCGGCGGTCCTGCGGGGTCCCCGGAGTCACCCGGGCGGTGCGACGCGCGACGGCGGCCACGGTAGAACGTGTTCCACAAATGCGGAAGCCTCGGAGCGGCTCCGGACGGCCCTCGGCCCCGGTTCGCAGCTGCCGAACCGGGGCCGAGAGGGTTGTCGAGGGGTACTGCGGGTCATGGCCGGGGCGGCCTACGGCAGCAGCTCGTCCATGGAGGCGCGACCCTTCTCCGCCATACGGCGTTCCGCCCAGGCGAGGGTCTTCGGAGTCACGTCACGGCCGGAGGCGAGGACCAGGTCCTCGGCCGTGAACTCGCCCTCCGACCCGGAATGCAACAGCCGGTCGGGCGTCGGGAAGTCCCCCAGGGACGTCTTGTCGGGCTCAGCGTTCATGCCGCCTCCTACGTGTTCGTCCGGCACTCGCCATTCTCGTGTCCGGTCACCGCGTCCGCATCCGGGAGCGGCGCGGCCCGGCGCCTCCCGGGCCGCCGCACTCCACCGCCGGGCCGACCCTCGGGGACCTCGCGGAGGCCCGGGAACGTCTGGCGTCCGGCCGAGCGGGTGGGCGGGGCCTGGGGCACGGCCACCCCGACGAGCTGGCCGCCGGTGCCGGGGCGCACTCGAACAACCGCTCTAGCATGCGGTGGGTGAACCCCCGCCACCGTGCCCGGATCCTGCCCGTCGTCTGCGTCCTCGCCCTCGTCGTGTTCGGGTGGTACGCCACCCGGTCCGTCCGTCCTCCAGACTGCGAGGTCGCCTTCTCCGCGTTCACCGGCGGTGACGGACAGCCCCTCCCCGAGAACGGCGAGCCGGTGACCTGGGACGAGCTGAGCGAACGCGCCTACCAGGACCTGGTCGCCGCGGGACGCTGCGAGCCGCCCTCGGCCCGCTGGCGCCACTGGATCGGCTGACCGGGTCCGTGCGTCGTCGGGACGCGGTCAGGAGGCCGGAGTCGTGCCCGGGTTCCGGACGAGCTCCGCGGCCGTACGGGCCGCGAGCCCCGTCCCCTCCCCGTAGTGGCGGGTGTACGCCTCCGAGGACAGCGCCGCGCGGAGGGTCTCCTCGGCTCGCGCCCTGATCAGGGCCTCCGTCTCGGGTGTGAAGGGCCGGAAGCCGCCGTCCGTGCCGGAGGTGGCGTGGGCGTCGTACGCGCCGAGGAGCCGCGCCCCGGTCGCGGCGTCACCCGGCCCGCCCCGCCCGCCGAGCGCCCACGCGGCCGTGGCGAACTGGGTGACGAGCAGGTACGGGGCGACCAGATGGGCGAGGGTCTCCACCTCCGTGACGGCGCGCGCCAGCCGCTCCGCGGCCCGGTCGTAGGCGCCGTCGAGGCAGTCGAGCCAGGCCCACGCTCCTCCGGCGAGCCCCCAGAAGAGGCCAGGGGTCACATCTCCGAACTCGCCCTCCAGGCGGGAGAGCTGAGCCCGTGCGAGACCGGTGCGCCCGGTGTGGCCGTAGTGCTGGGTGAGCAGCAGCCGTGCGGACCCCGCGACCTCGGCGCCCCATTCCCCCGCCGCGTCGGCGGCTTCGGCCAGGAGCTTCTCGGCCGCCGGGTCCCCCTCCGGGGGGATGCGGAGTCGTACGGCCGCGAGGCGCGCGGTGTACAGGGGCACCTGGGAGCGGGCGCCGACGTGGGCGGCGGCGTCCGTGGCCCGCTCGAAGTCGGCGGCGGCCTCGGCGAGCCGGCCCGCGCGCTCGTAGGCCTCGCCCCGGGCGGCGTGTGATTCGGCGATGCCCCAGGAGTCCCCGGCCGTCTCGAAGAGGGCGAGCGCCTCGGCCGCGTCCTGGGGGCCGTGGACGACGAGCTTGGCCCGTACGAGGAGGGCGAAGGCCAGGTCCCAGCCGGGGGCGTGGGCCCGGCAGGCGTCGACGAGCGCCGTCAGGGTCTCGTCGAGGCCGGAGAACTCTCCGGTCATGAGACGGGCGAAGTACCACATCATCGCCGGCTGGCGGCAGGTCTGCGGAAGGCCGGGGCGGTACGCGGAGACCAGCGCGGCGAGCCTGGCGCGGGTCTCGGGGTGTTCGAACGGGGTGGCGCCCCGGCCGCCCTGGGTCGCGAGCACATAGAGCCGCCCGCCGCGCCGGGCCTCGGCGAGTCGCTCGCCGTGCCACGGCGGCGGGACGTCCGTGCACAGGCCGTCGAGCGGCTCGGCCGGGCGGACGGGCTCCTGGAACGGGTCGGGACCGAGCCGGCCCGCCTCCGCGGCCCAGACGCGGGCGTCGACCTGGTGGTGGCGCAGCTGCCAGAACCAGCTGAGGGAGTGGACGAGGCAGAGGACCTCCTGCTCCTCGCCGAGCGCGACGGCCGTCCGCAGGGCCCCCCGGAGGTTGTCGTGCTCGCGCTCCAGGAGGGCGGTGGCGGCGACCTGACCCGAGCCGCGGAGTGCGGGGTCGGTGGCACGGGCGAGTTCCCGGTAGTACGTGAGATGGCGCCGCTCGGTCGCGACCCGCTCCCCGGACTCCTCAAGGCGCTCCCCCGCGTACTCCGCCACCGTCTCCAGAAGCCTGAACCGCATCCCCTCACCGTCCCGGCCGGGGCGGGCCACCACCAGCGACTTGTCGACCAGAGCGCCCAGCAGGTCCAGCACCTCCGGGGCTCCGCCGCCGGCGCACACCGCCTCCGCCGCCGTCAGGTCCGCACCCCCCGTGAACACCGCGAGCCGCCGCAGCACCGCCCGCTCCGGCTCCTCGAGGAGGTCCCACGACCAGTCGACCACCGCCCGCAACGTCTGCTGCCGCGGCAGCACCGTCCGCGCTCCCGACGTCAGCAACCGGAACCGGTCGTCCAGCCGCTCCGCGATCTGACGCACCGACAGCAGCCGCAACCGCGCCGCCGCCAGCTCGATCGCCAACGGCAGACCGTCAAGACGCCGGCACACCTCCTCCGCCGCCGCCCGGTCCTCCGCCACCACGAACCCCGCACGCGCCGCCGCACCCCGCTCCCCGAGCAGACGCAACGCCATCCCCATCGGCAGCGGCCCCAGCGGCCGCACCACCTCGCCCGGCACCCCCAACGGCTCCCGGCTCGTCGCGAGCACGGTGACGCCCGGGCAGCGGGTGAGCAGCACGTGCGCGAGCTCGGCCGCCGCGGCGACCACGTGCTCGCAGTTGTCGAGGACGAGCAGCATCCGCCGCCCGGCGCAGTGTTCGACGAGCTCGGCGAAAGGGTCCTCCGGGTCCGTCGCGGCGACCGCAGCGCGGTGCCAGACGTGCGTCTCGCGCGCGCCGACCGCGCTGAGGACGGCCGCGACGACCGTGGACTCCTCGCGCACGGAGGCGAGTTCGGCGAGGCGGACCGGGCCGTCCTGGTACGTATCGGCCGCTTCCAGGGCGAGCCGCGTCTTGCCGACGCCACCCGGCCCGGTGAGGGTGACGAGCCGCCGGGCGCCCCACTCGGCGGCGAGCGCGCCCAGGGCGTCGTCCCGGCCGATGAACGAGGTCAGCCGGGCGGGCAGACCGACCGCCTGCCCCCTGCCCTCGTGCGCGGCCCGCGAAGGAGGGGCCTCGGGCGCCGTGTCCGTCAGGAGTTCGGCGTGGAGGGCGCGCAGTTCGGGTCCGGGGTCCGTGCCCAGCCGGTCCGCGAGACCCGCGCGGACCTCCTCGTACACGGACAGGGCCTCGGCCGGCCGCCCGGCCGCCCGCAGGGCGCGGATCCGCAGGGCCTGGAGGGGTTCGTCGAGCGGTTCTCCGGCCGCCAGGGCGGCGAGGGGTGCGAGGACCTCCGTGGCCCGTCCCAGGGCCAGGTCGGCGGCGAGCCGGTCGCGGCGCGCCTGTGCATGCCGTTGTTCGAGCCGTACGACGAGGGGGTCGGTGTCCCGGCCGGGCAGATCCGCGAGGGCGGGACCCCGCCAGAGCCCGAGGGCCTCGTCGAGGAGGGCGGCGGCCCGGGCCGGGTCCCCGGCGCCGAGCGCCGCGGAGCCTTCGGCGGCGAGCCGTTCGAAGCGGTGGAGGTCGACGGCGTCCGGGGCGGCGGCCAGCCGATAGCCGCCGCCGGGCGCGGAGACGACGGCCTCCCGGCCCACGGCCCGGCGCAACCGCCCGACGAGGGCCTGGAGCGCCGCCGTACGGTCCTGGTCCGGGTCATCGGCGCGGTCGGCGTCGCCCCACACCTGGTCGATCAGCGCGCGGGTGCCCACCGACCGGCCGCCGGCCGCCGCGAGGGCGGCGAGCAGGGCGCGAAGCCTGCTGCCGCTCAGGACGGCCTCCGTCCCGTCGTCGGTACGGAGGGCCTGACACGGACCGAGAACACGGTAGGGCGGCTGCACCGGCCCATTCTGCCCCGGAGCGCGCCGCGGCCCGCCGGCATTTTCGCGCGGCGCCGCGCGGGGCGGGCCCTCGAAGGCGCCGCGCGGCGCTTCCGTCGCCGCGCGGCCGGCCTCCCACCGCCCCCGGCCGTTCCCCCGCCGGGGCGAACTCGCGCCACGCCGTGTCATCGCCATGGCGTCGAAGGGGTGCGGGTTCGACAATGGGGAGGATGACCGATGAAGACCGGCGTACGCGCAATGGCGAGATCGGGCCCGCCGAGTGGCTCGCCATGAACCGGAACGGCAGCTTCGACTGGGATCTCGACACGGGCACCATCGATGTCGACAGGTCCGGGCTGCTGGTCTTCGGGGTGGCCCCGGACGCCTTCGACGGCCGACCGGTGACGCTGATCGCCCGCCTCGACCCCGAGGAGCGGACCAAGCTGGAGGCGGTCGTACGGGAGGCGGTCAGGAGCGGCGAGGTGTCGTACACCGCGCACTTCCCCATCCCGCAGGCCGACGGACCACCCCACTGGACGCACGTGCAGGCGCGGATCCTGCGCTCGCCGGACGGGCGGGCACGGCGGATCGTCGGGGTCGTGCGGGACACGACCGCCGAGGTCACGCGCTTCGCGTTCGTCCAGGAGCTGGAGAAGCGCCGCGAGGTCCAGACGAACATCGTCGAGCGGACGACGGCCGCTCTCTCGCGCGCGGTGACCGTGGACGACGTGACGGCCGCCCTGACCGGCCCCGGCGGACTCGCCAGGCTCGGCGCGGACGGCCTGGCACTCGGCCTCGTCGAGAACGGCTCGCTCAACATCATCGCGCTCAGCGGCGAAACCCTCGACGCGCTCGACGACTTCCGGGTCCGGCGGCTCGACCGGGGCATGCCGCTCGCCGAGGCGGTGCTCAGCGGGCGGCCCCGGTTCGTCTCCTCCTTCCCGTCGCTCGGTCGGGACTTCCCCGAGCTGGCCCCCTACCTGGCGCGGCTGGACTTCCGGGCGGCCTGCTATCTGCCACTGGTGGCGCAGGCGCGGTCGCTCGGCGGCATGGCCCTGTTCTACCGGGGCCGTACCTCGTTCAACGCCGACGAGCGCAACCTGGCCCTCGGGCTCGCGGCGATCGTCGCCCAGTCCCTCCAGCGGGCGATCCTCTTCGACGAGGAGCGGGAGCTCGCGACCGGGCTCCAGGCGACGATGCTGCCGCGCCGGATCCCCCGGATCACCGGCGGCGAGATCGCCGTGCGGTACCACGCGGCCTGGAGCGGGCGGCAGGTCGGCGGCGACTGGTACGACGTCATCCCGCTGCCCCGCGGGCGGGTCGGGATCGTCGTGGGCGACGTCCAGGGGCACGACACCCATGCCGCCGCCATCATGGGGCAGCTGCGCATCGCCCTGCGCGCGTACGCGGGTGAGGGCCACGCCCCGTCGACGGTACTGGCCCGCGCCTCCCGGTTTCTCGCCGAACTCGACACCAACCGCTTCGCCACCTGCACGTACGCCCAGGTGGACCTGGGCAGCGGCACGTTGCGGGCCGTACGGGCCGGGCATCTCGGGCCGCTGATCCGGCACACCGACGGCCGGGTCGGGCAGCCCAAGCTGCGCGGCGGGCTGCCGCTGGGGCTCGCGACGGTCTTCGGCGACGAGGAGTTCCCCGAGACGCGGCTCGACCTCGTCCCCGGGGAGACGCTGGTGCTGTGCACGGACGGGCTCGTCGAACAGCCCGGGTCGGACATCGAGACCGGTCTCACCGCGCTCTCGGAGGCCATCAGCAGCGGCCCGCCGCAGGCGGAGGCGCTCGCCGACCACCTCTCCGAGCGGCTCTGGGAGCGCTGGGGCTCCGGCGACGACGTGGCGCTCCTGGTGCTGCGGCGCAGCCCGGACCCGGGCACGCCCCGCGCGCCGCGCATCCACCAGTACATCCACCAGGCCGACCCGCAGGGCCTGTCGGACGCGCGCGCGGCCGTGGGGCAGGCGCTGCGCGACTGGGGCATGTCGGAACTGGCGGACGACGCCGAGCTGTTGACGGGTGAGCTGCTCGTCAACGTGCTGCTGCACACCGAGGGCGGTGCGGTGCTGACCCTGGAGGTGCTGCCCGAACCGGTGCGGCGGGTCCGGCTGTCGGTGCAGGACCGGTCGAGCGCCTGGCCCCGCCGGCGTACCCCGGGCGAGGCGGCGACCTCGGGGCGCGGACTCATGCTGCTCGACGCGCTGGCGTCGCGGTGGGGTGTCGAGCCGCGCGGCGAGGGCAAGGCCGTGTGGTGCGAGATCGGTCCGGTGGAGGTCCCGGCGCCGACGCCGTGAACGGCGTCTGCGGCGGGCCGGGGACGCCCCTGGGAAGCGGACCCGAGGACGGGCCCCGAGGGCCCCGAGGAAGTGAGGAGCGACGTCATGGATCCTGTGGCCGCCCTGAACCGGATCGCGTTCCTCCTTGAGCGCGCCCAGGCCCCGGGGTATCGCGCGCGGGCCTTCCGTACGGCCGCCGCCGCGGTCTCCGCCCTGCCGGCGGGCGAGGCGGCCGAGCGGGCGGCGGCGGGCACCCTGGAGTCCGTGAAGGGCCTCGGGCCGAAGACGGCGGCTGTGGTGCGCGAGGCGCTGGACGGCCGGGTCCCGGAGTATCTGGCGGGGCTCGAGGCGGAGCTGGAGGAGTCCCTGCGGACCGCCGGTCCGACGGGCGGCGGCGAGGCGCTGCGGGCGGCCCTGCGCGGCGACTGCCATCTCCACTCGGACTGGTCGGACGGCGGTGCCACGATCGAGGACATGGGCCGTGCGGCGGCGGGTCTCGGCCACGAGTGGGCCGTGCTCACCGACCATTCGCCCCGGCTGACGGTGGCGCGGGGCCTGTCGGCCGAGCGGCTCCTGGAGCAACTGGACGTGGTGGCGCGGCTGAACGAGGAATGGGCGCCGTTCCGTCTGCTCACCGGGATCGAGTGCGACATCCTGGAGGACGGATCGCTGGACCAGGAGCCCGAGCTGCTCGACCGTCTCGACCTGGTGGTCGGTTCGGTCCACTCGAAGCTCCGGATGGACGGGAGGGCGATGACCCGCCGGCTCGAACGGGCCGTGCGCAATCCGCTGATGGACGTGCTCGGGCACTGCACGGGCCGCCTGGTGGCGGGCGGACGACTGCGGCCGGAGTCGGAGTTCGACGCGGAGCGGGTGTTCGCCGCGTGCGCCGAGTCCGGGACGGCCGTCGAGATCAACAGCCGCCCGGAGCGGCTCGACCCGCCGCGGCGGCTGCTGCGGCTCGCCGTGGCGGCGGGCACGTACTTCGCGGTGGACACGGACGCGCACGCGCCGGGCCAGCTGGAGTGGCAGATCCTCGGGTGCGCGCGGGCGGAGGAGTGCGGAGTGCCGGAGGAGCGGGTGATCAACACGTGGTCGGCGGAACGGTTGTCGGAGTGGACTCGGGCCTGAGGGAGCGACGCGTGGCCCTGCGCGGCGCTGCGCCTGGGCACCCGCTCAAGCGCGCCTGAGCACCCGCGCGAACGCCCCCGGGCACCCGCGCGAACCGGCGTTCCGGCCGGCGCGGGGGCTCGGGTGAGCCGGCGGACGGGTGGTCAGGCGCGCTGCCAGACCGTCGTCGCGTTGCAGAACTCGCGGATGCCGTGCCCGGAGAGCTCACGGCCGTACCCGGAGCGCTTGATCCCGCCGAAGGGCAGGGCGGGGTGCGAGGCCGTCATGCCGTTGACGAACACGCCCCCGGCCTCCAGGTCGCGCACGAAGAAGGCGACGTCCTCGGCCGAGCGGGTCCAGACGTTGGAACTGAGGCCGAACGGGGAGTCGTTGGCGACGGCCACGGCCTCCTCGATGTCACGGACCGGGTACACCGTGGCGACCGGCCCGAAGGCCTCCTCCTGGTGGATCCGCATCTCCGGGGTGATGCCGGCGAGGACGGTGGGCCGGTAGTACCAGCCGTTCGCGAACGCCGGCTCCTCCGGCCGGTGGCCGCCGCACAGGGCGGTGGCGCCCCGTCGTACCGCGTCGTCGACGAGCGCCTCGAGGTCGGTGCGGCCCTGTTCGGTGGCGAGGGGGCCGACGTCGGTGGACTCGTCGAGGGGGTCGCCGACCGTGAGGGCGTTCATGGCGGCGGTGAAGCGCTCGGAGAAGTCGTCGTACACGTCCTGGTGGACGATGAACCGCTTGGCGGCGATGCAGGACTGACCGTTGTTCTGCACGCGCGCGGTGACGGCCGTCTTCACGGCCCCGACGATGTCGGCCGAGGGCATGACGATGAACGGGTCGCTGCCGCCGAGTTCCAGGACGGTCTTCTTGACCTCGTCGCCCGCCACGGAGGCGACGGCCCGGCCCGCGGGTTCGCTGCCGGTGAGGGTGGCGGCGACGACCCTGGGGTCGCGCAGCACGCGCTCGACGTCGCGGGAGCCGATGAGCAGGGTCTGGAAACAGCCCTCGGGGAATCCCGCGCGGCGGAAGAGGTCGCCGAGGTAGAGCGCGGTCTGCGGCACGTTGGAGGCGTGCTTGAGCAGGCCGGTGTTGCCCGCCATGAGCGCGGGCGCGGCGAAGCGGACGACCTGCCAGAGCGGGAAGTTCCACGGCATGACGGCGAGGATCGGGCCGAGGGGGCGGTAGTGGACGCGCGCGACGTCGGCGCCGGAGTCCTGGACGTCGCTCTCCGCCGGGTGCTCGTCGGCGAGCAGTTCCTCGGCGTTGCGGGCGTACCAGCGCATCGCCTTGGCGCACTTGGCGGCCTCCGCGCGGGCGGCGGCGACGGGCTTGCCCATCTCGACGGTCATGGTGTGCGCGATGTCCTCGGTGTCCTCGTCGAGGAGGCCGGCGGCGGCGCGCAGCAGACGGGCGCGCTCGGCGAAGGAGGTGGTGCGGTACTGGCGGAACGCCTCGTGAGCGGCGGCGATCCGCCGCTCGACCTCCTCGGGCCCGTGGGCCTCGTAGACGCGCAGCGTCTCGCCGGTCGCGGGGTTCACGGTGGCGATGCCCATGACGGGTCTCCTCCTGACATCGGCCCCCGTCTGCACGTTTCCGCTAAGCGGGGCTCGGCGCAACAGGGGCGGTGCGGTGGGGTGACACGAAAGGGGCGGCGACCTGGGGAAACGTGGCCGCAGGCGGTTTCTGGGCGGTGAGCCAGGTCAGGGCGCCGGAGAGGTGGGCGCGGAAGGCGGGGTCGCGGTACGTCTCCGCGTCGTGGCCGAGCGCGGTGAAGAAGACCCGCCCGCCGTCGATCTCCCGGCACCAGACCAGCGGGTGGTCGTCACCGTGGGTGCCGCCCCGGTAGGAGGTCTCGTCGGCCCGGGCGAGGACCCGTACCCCGGCCTCCGCGCCGCCCCGGGGGTCGGAGGTGAAGTTGTACCACTCGTCGGTCCAGGCCCAGCGGGCCGGCAGGGATGCCGTCGCGGGGTGGTCGTGGTCGTCGACCAGGACGATGCCGGGCTGGATCTCGGGGTGGCCGTCGAAGCGGGTGCCGAGCAGCTCGCCGTAGAAGGGCCAGTCCGGCTCGGCGTTGGCCGCCGCGTGGACGGCGAGGAGGGCGCCGCCGCTCCTGAGGTACGCCTCCAGGGCGGCGCGCCCTTCCGGCGTCAGGACGTTCCCGGTCGTGGACAGCAGGACGACGACGGCGCACCCGGCCAGGCGCCCGGGCGTGAACACGTCCGGCTCCTCGGTGACCTCGGCCTTCCTCCCGAGGTCCTGAGCCAGCTCCGTGAGCGCGGCGGCCCCGTCGGGGATCGAGTCGTGGCGGTAGCCCGTGGTGCGGGTGTAGATCAGGACGTCCGGGGTGGGCACGCGGGACTCCATCCAGGAGACGGGGACGGCGGACAGGACCGGGGGTAAGCGCTTTCCGTACGAGGTCGACCGTAGCCATCGAAAACCCCGGGCCGCAACCCTCGGCCCTCCGTCACACTGCCCCGATGACACGGATCCACGCCGAAGGGCACACCCGGACCCAGCCCGCCCCGCACCCGCACCCGCACCCGCACCCGCACCCGCACCCGCACGCATACGCACACCGCGCCCTGGCCCATGTGGCGGCCCGTTCCACCGGCGAGGCGATCGACCCCGCCCTGCGGGTCACCCTCAACTTCCACCCGCACTTCCTCGACCGGCTGGCCGACGAGGGGGTCTACCGCTCCCAGTTCGTCACCGGAACCGGCAACGGCGGCCTCACCGCCCGCCCCGGCGGCGACCGTCGGCGCTGGGAGAGCCGCATCTTCGGCGGTACGTACGACGAGGCCCCGGCGGACGCGCGCCCGGTCTCCGGCGCCCTCGACTTCCGCCGCCGCCCGTTCGGTGCCGCGCCCCGCTTCGGTTCCGCCCATCTGCGGCTGACGGCCGCCGCCGTGGACCGGGCGACCTTCTGCTATCCGGACAGCTTCCTGGAGCCCACCGACTTCGGCGTCGCGGCCCGGATGAGCCTGATCGCGCTCGCCGAGGGCGACGACAAGGACCTGCTCGACGACTACATCGAGGCGCAGATCCACGGTCCGGTCCACATCGCGCGCGATGTGGAGGTACTGGTCCTGGACCCGAGCCACCGGGGCACGGAGGTGGAGGCGGCTGCCCGGCGCCTGCCCTGCCCGGTGGAGTGGCACGGCGGATTCCGGCTGTCCGTCGACGAACTGCGGCGGCATCCCGGGTTCCGTGGGCAGGAGTACGTGGAGCTCGGCGCCCGGATCGCGGTCGACGGCCTGCTCGATCCCCGGATCGTGCAGGAGGCGGCGGGCTCGGGGCGGTACGACCCGCAGGACGTGAAGAAGGTCTGGCACTACCTGGCCCGCTTCGGCGCGCCGGCCGCCTGACCGGCCGGCGTACTCCGCGAGCCGCTCCTCGACGTGTCCTCGGATCCGTTGTCGTATCGGATACATCTCTGTATCTTTTGGCGCGCCGCGCCTCCCCCGCGCCCATCCGTGCCCCACCGCGCCCCACCGCGTCCCACCCGCTCACCGAGGAGCCGTCATGAGCACCGTGCCGCCCGCGCTCGCCGCCGCCGTCGGGCCGTTGCCCGAAGGGGTCGTCCTTGCCCTGCCGCCCACCTTCGACTCCGTCGAGGAGGAGCGCCGGTACCGCAAGGAGCAACTCGCCGCCGGTTTCCGCATCTTCGGGAGGTTCGGCTTCTCCGAGGGGGTCGCCGGGCACATCACCGTCCGCGACCCCGGCGACCCGAACGCCTTCTGGGTCAACCCCTTCGGCATGAGCTTCGGTCAGATCAAGGCCTCCGACCTGATCCTGGTGGACCACGAGGGGACCGTGCTGGAGGGGCGCAGGCCCGTGAACCGGGCGGCGTTCGTCATCCACTCGCGGGTCCACGCCGCCCGGCCCGACGCGATCGCCGCCGCGCACTCGCACTCCCTGCACGGCAAGGCCTTCTCCAGCCTCGGCATCCCGCTCGACCCGATCACCCAGGACGCCTGCGCCTTCTTCGAGGACCACGGGATCTACGACGACTACCGGGGCGTGGTCAACGAGACCGAGGAGGGCGAGCGGGTCGCCAAGGCCCTCGGCGACCACAAGGCGGTCATCCTCAAGAACCACGGACTGCTGACCGTCGGGCAGTCCGTCGCCGAGGCCGTGTGGTGGTTCGTCACCATGGAGCGGTCCTGCCAGGCGCAGCTCCTCGCGATGGCGGCGGGCACGCCGCAGCACATCGACCGGGAGACGGCCCTGCTCACGCGGGGGCAGATCGGCGGGCACCTGGCCGGCTGGTTCCAGGCGCGTCCGCTGTGGGATCAGATCACGGCGTCGGACCCGGACCTCTTCGACTGACCTTCGGCTGACCTTCGTCCCTCCGCACCGTTGTCGATGCCGGTGCCGGTGTCGATGCCGGTGCCGGTGCCGGTGCCGGTGCCATGGTCGGCGCCGTGGTCGGCGGCAGCGGCGGTGTCGGTGCCGGCGCCGGGGAGCTCGCGCGTCGTCACCTCCAGGAGCGGGGCGAGGAACTGTCGCTCCAGGCTGCCCGGCGGCAGCTCCGCCGGCTCCACATAGCTCTGCGCGAGTCCGCCCTCGCGCAGGGCGATGAGAAGGCGGGCGAACCGGTCGGCGTCCACGGTCAGTTCGCGCCCGGCCCGGCGCAGGACGAGGGTGAGCCCGCGGGCGATCTCGGCCCGCAGCCGCGCGTCGTGGCGCGCGAGCACCCAGGCGGCCTGCGGGTCGCGGATGGCGTGCAGGGTGAACTCGGTGGTGACGAGGTACCAGTCCCGCTCGTCCGGTTCGACCCGGGCGGCGAGCTCCGCGAGCCGGGTCAGCGTGTACTCCTCGGCGGTCAGCGCGTCGATCGCCTCGGCGAGCCGCCGTACGGTCCGGTCGCTGTGCTCGTCGAAGAGGGCGAGGAAGAGCTCTTCCTTGCTGGCGAAGTTCGAGTAGTACGCGCCCCGCGTGAATCCGGCGCGCTCGCAGATCTGCTCGATCGTCGTCGCGTGGAAGCCGTGCTCCGCGAAGGTCTCCAGGGCGGCCTTCAGGAGCGCCGCGCGGGTACGGGGCCGCCGCCTGGTGACACCTTTCGGCACGGGTGGTTCCTCCCTCGTCCTGGGCCGCTTCCTGCGGCGGACGACCACCCTACCGGCGGCCTCATCCCGGGCAGGGATGACCACCGGCGGATAAAATTCACGCATGGGAGAGCGGCCCGTCGCGCCCGCGGCGCCTGAACTGGTCCTCGAGATCGACGGGGACGCGACCCGGATGAGTCCGAGCCGTGTGTATCGCATCGGGCGCGACCCCACCAGCGACATCGTGCTCGCCGACGCGCGCGCGTCCTGGCACCACGCGGTGCTCAGCGCCCCCGCCGGCCAGTGGACCCTCGCGGACGAGAACAGCACGAACGGCACCTTCACGGACGGCCTGCGTGTGGCCGGTCCGCGGGAGGTGGGCCCCGGGACGGTCGTACGGTTCGGCCATCCGGAGGACGGGCCGCGCGCGGTGCTGTCGTCGGGAGCGGCCCCTGCCACTCCCCAGGCGACGCCCGCGGCGGAGCCGGAGGCTCAGCCGCAAGCCCGACGGGAAGCGCCGCCCCGCCCCGAACCGGCACCGGCCGCCCGACCGGCCCCCCGGGCCACTCCAGCACCACCGCCACCTCCGCCGCCACCGGCATCTGCCCCGACGCCGGCCCCGGCGCCCGCGGCCCCGGCCGCCCCGGCCCCGGCGCCCTCCCCCGTGCCCCCCGACCTCGTCACCCCGCGGAACACGCCGACGCCCCGGCCCTCATCCGTCTCGCACCCCGCCGCCACCGGCACCTTCCGGCAGCCGACGTCCGTGCGGCCGTTGCCCGCCCACAGCATCCGGATCGGCCGTGCCCCCGACAACGACGTCGTCGTCCCCGACCTCGTCGTCTCCCGGCACCACGCCGAGCTGCGCGCCCGTCCCGACGGCACGTACTGGATCCATGACCTGGGCAGTCACAACGGCACGTACCTCAACGGCGCCCCCGTCGTCGACGCCCGCGTGACGCCGGACGACATCGTCGGTGTCGGCCACTGCGCCTTCTGTCTCATCGGCGGCCAGCTCGTCGAGTTCACCGACACCGGCGAGGTCTCCCTCGACGTCCAGTCGCTCGCCGTCACCGTCGACCACGGGCGCAAGACCCTCCTCGACGAGGTGTCGTTCCCCGTGGGCGAGAAGTGCCTGCTCGGGGTCGTCGGGCCGTCCGGCGCCGGGAAGTCGACCCTCCTGGGCGCGCTCACCGGGCAGCGCCCCGCCGACCGGGGCACGGTGCTCTACGACGGCCGTGACCTGTACCGGGACTACGCCGAGCTGCGGCAGCGCATCGGGCTCGTCCCGCAGGACGACATCCTGCACCTCCAGTTGACCGTGCGCCGGGCCCTCGGGTACGCGGCCGAGCTGCGCTTCCCCGAGGACACCGAGCCGGAGGAGCGGCGGGCCCGGGTGGACGAGGTGATCCAGGAGCTGGGGCTCGGGGAGCGCGCCCAGCAGCCGATCCACAGTCTCTCCGGCGGCCAGCGCAAGCGGGTGAGCGTCGCGCTCGAACTGCTCACCAAGCCGTCGCTGCTCTTCCTCGACGAGCCGACGTCCGGCCTCGACCCGGGCATGGACCGGTCCGTGATGCACATGCTGCGCGGGCTGGCGGACGACGGCCGGACGGTCGTCGTCGTCACGCACAGCGTGCTCAGCCTGGACGTGTGCGACCGGCTGCTGGTCCTCGCGCCGGGCGGCCGGGTCGCCTACTACGGGCCGCCCGCCGACTCCCTCGGCTTCTTCGGCTTCGACGAGTGGCCGGAGGCCTTCGAGGCCTTCGAGAACGACCGGGACCGCGACTGGGCCGGTCTGTACCGGTCCTCCCGCTTCCACCGGCGTTACGTCGCCGACGCGACGGCCCGCCCGAACGTCCCCGTGCCGGGGGCCGCCCCGGTGGAGCGGGAACCGGCCCCGCCGCCGAAGGCGCAGAGCTGGGGCTCCCAGCTGCGGACGCTCGTCCGCCGGTACACGGCGGCGCTCTCCGCCGACCGCACGTTCCTGGCCATCATGATCGCTTTGCCGTTCGTGATGGGCGCGATGGCCCGGGCCCTCTCCGAGGGCGGCTTCAACCAGGAGTCGACACTGAACGTCCTGCTCATCCTCTGTGTGGGCGGTGTCCTCACCGGCGCGGCGAACGCCGTCCGTGAGCTGGTCAAGGAACGCACGATCTACCGGCGCGAGAGAGCCGTCGGCCTGTCCCGCTCGGCGTACCTCGCCTCGAAGGTGGTCGTCCTCGGTGCGATCACGGTCGTCCAGGCGGTCGTCCTGACCCTGGTGGCCCTGATCGGCGTCCCGCTGAACGTGCCCGGCGGCAAGGGTGTCCTGATGCCGCCGCTCGTGGAGATCACCCTCGCCGTCGCACTGCTCTCGTTCACGGCGATGATGCTCGGTCTGCTCGTCTCCGCCCTGGTCCGCAAGGAGGAGGTGACGATGCCGCTGCTCGTCCTCCTCGCGATCGTGCAGGTGGTGTTCTGCGGGGCGCTCCTGACCGTACGGGGGACGCCCGTCCTCGAGCAGCTGGCGTGGCTGGTGCCGTCGCGGTGGGCGTTCGCGGCGATGGGCGCCACGGTCGACATCGGGACGGTCTCGCCGAGCGACAAGACGGCGGATCCGCTGATGGACCACACGGCGGCGGCCTGGCTGTTCGACATGGGCATGATGGTGGTGCTCTGTCTCGTCATCGGCCTGCTCGTGGCGCGGCTGCTGCGCCGCCACGAGCCGGTCGTCATGCGGAGGTAGGCCCGTGAGCGTCCCCGTACCCGAGTACGTGCCGGACTTCCGGCCCACCCATGTCGTACCGCGTGACGGTCTCGACACCTGGGAGGGGCCGGATCCGGAGCTGCCCACGACACCGCTCGACGCGTTCCTGCCGGTGCGCCTGGAGGAGCGGGCCGGTGACTGGGGGCGGATCCTCTGCTCCAACGGCTGGACGGCCTGGGTCGACGCGCGGCTCCTCGTCACCGTCCCGGACGACCCGCCGGCGGCGGGGCAGCCGCTCACCAGGACCGCCGACCCGCGCCCGCTGATCGCCCGCGCCGAGGACGCGCTCGGCCGCTACCGGCGGGCGGCGGAGGCGCTGGGGGCGGGGCGCCTCGACGGCGAGAACTTCCGGCTGCGGACGCGGGGGCTTCGGGTGGGCATGGTCGTCGACGGCGAGTCGGTGTGGCTGTACGACGCGGAGCACGAGCGGTGGGTGTACTGCGACGGGGTGGGGCTGAGTACGTACGCGGCGTCGTCGGCGCCCTCGGTCGCCTCCCCGTTGTCCCCTGTGTCGCCCGCCGTCGACGCGGCGAACCCCGACGAGGCCGCGGAGGCCGGCGGAGGCGACGGTCACGAGCAGCCCGTCGACGCTCCCCCCGAGCACGAGCCGACCCAGGTGGTGCTGCGGGGCGACCCGCCGCCGGCCGCGGGACCGCCACCGACCCAAGCCGTGCCTCGGCCGCAGGCGGACCCCGCCCCGGCCGCGGCGCCACCCCCCACCCAGATCGTGGAGCGCCCGCCGCCCCGAACGGCCGGTGAGGAGGGATGACCGGCGCCCCGCGCGACGAACCGGAGCTGCCGGCGGGCCGTCCCTCCGGCCTCCTCGGCAAGGAGATCGCGGGCTACCGGGTGGAGAGCGAGATCGGGCGCGGCGGGATGGCGGTCGTGTACCGGGCTCGTGACCTGCGGCTCGACCGGACGGTGGCGCTGAAGCTGCTCGCCCCCGAGCTGGCCCGCAACGACACCTTCCGCAGGCGCTTCGCGCACGAGTCGCGGGTCGCCGCCTCGATCGACCACCCCCACATCGTGCCCGTCTTCGACGCGGGCGAGACGGAGGGGGTGCTGTACATCGCCATGCGGTACGTGGCGGGGCAGGACCTGGTGGCCCTGCTGGACCGGGAGGGGCCGCTGCCGCCGGGGAAGGCGGGGCGGATCGCCGTGCAGGTGGCTTCGGCCCTGGACGCGGCGCACGCCCACGACCTGGTCCACCGGGATGTGAAGCCCGGCAACATCCTGGTCGCGGAGGGAACGGACCGGGACCATCCGGAGCACGTGTACCTCACGGACTTCGGTCTGACGAAGAAGTCGCTGTCGCTGACGGGGTTCACCACGGTGGGCGAGTTCGTGGGCACGCTGGACTACGTGGCGCCCGAGCAGATCTCGGGGAAGCCGGTGGACGGCCGGTGCGACGTGTACAGCCTGGCGTGCGTGGTGTTCGAGACGCTGGTGGGAGCGCCGCCGTTCCGCCGCGACACCGACTGGGCGGTGCTGTGGGCACAGCAGTACGACCCGCCGCCCCCGCTCTCCGAAGTCCGGCCCGGTTTGCCGAAGTCGGCGGACGCGGTGTTCGCGAAGGCGCTGGCGAAGACGCCCGAGGAGCGGTACGGGACGTGCCTGGAGTTCGTGGCCGAGCTGCGGGCGGCGCTGACGGCGGGCGGTGGCGGGCCGGTCGTCACGAAGGGCCGGGACCCGCTGACCCCGCCTCGGGACCCGCCCGCGTGGGCGAGTCCGGTGTTCCGGAGCCGTTAGGTCGTGAGGCGGTTCCTCCGCGTCACCGACCGAGTACCGGCCCCGCGTTCCTGAGTACGCGCCTGAGTACGCGACCCCTTCGGCCCCGGAACCCCCGCGTGCGAAAGTGCGTCCATACGGGCCGGGGGCCGGGGGTGGCCCCGGGCGGGGAGAGGGGACGAACGTGGACCTGTTCGACGGAGAGCTGGGCGGTCGGGACGAGCACCAGGTGGACGCGGGAGGCGGCTGTTCCTGGTTCTACGTGGTCCTGATCGGGCTCGCGGTCCTCGTGGTCGTCGGCATGAACTGGTTCTTCGACTTCGTCAGGAGCCTGTTCTGACGGTGCCCGCGGGCCCGCTGGCGCTCGCGCACCCGAGGGCCTCGTCGACCAGGCCGCGCAGTTCCCCGTCCTGAAGGATCCTCCAGCAGGTCGGCCGGCGCCGCTCGCGCCTCGTCGGCCGGCTCCCCGACCCGGCCGACGGCGGTCTCCTCAGGCGGGGGCTCCGTAGCGGTCGGCCAGTGCGGTGGCGCGGTCGTGCAGGGCGGTGCGCAGGGACCGCGGTGCCAGGGCCTCCGCGTCCATGCCGAGCTGCCACAGGGCCCATTCGGCGTGTCGTGCGTCCTGGTAGGTCAGCTCCAGACGCAGCCGGCCGTCCGCGTCCGGCTCCTCGGCACGGACGGCCACCGCGGTGTCGAGGAGGTCCTCGCGGCGCGCCGGGTTCACCCGTACCAGGACGGTGAGGTGGCCGTCGCTGAGGAACCGCGCTGAGCGTTCCCGCCAGATCCGGTCCAGGTCGACCCGGTGGGGCCGCTCGGCCGCCTCGGCCAGTTCCTCGGCGGCCAGCACCCGCGACAGCCGGTAGGTGCGGTCCTCGCCGTCCCGGGTGGCCAGCAGGTAGCCCCGGTCGCGCACCGTGACCAGGCCGATCGGGTCCACCGTGCGCCACTCCGGTTCCTGGCCCGTGGCCGCGTAGCGGATGCGCAGCCTGTGCCCGGCGAGCACCGCGCGCCGGACCTCGATCATCGTGGTGCCGGCCACCTCGTCGGCGGCCGCCCGCCGCGAGAGCAGGTCCGTCTCCGGCTCGACGAGAAAGCGCTGGACCGCGTCGCTCGCGGTGGTCCGATGGTTCTCGGGCAGCGCGTCGAGAACCTTCCGCATGGCCGAGGCCCGCGCCGAGCCGAGGCCGAACGCCCGCTCCCCGCGCCCCGATCCGGCGGTCAGCAGGGCGAGGGCCTCGTCGTGGTTCAGCCCGGTGAGCTCGGTCCGGAATCCGGGCAGGAGGGCGAAGCCGCCGTGCCGGCCGCGCTCGGCGTAGACGGGGACGCCGGCCGAGGAGAGCGCCTCGATGTCGCGCAGCACCGTACGCGTGGACACCCCCAGCTCACGGGCCAGTGTGTCCGCGGTCAGGCGACCGCGCTGACGCAGCAGAAGCACCAGGGAAACCAGCCGGTCGGCGCGCATGCGAGAACGCTAACGGAATACATGACCAAGGGTGTCGTGATTCGTTGGGAGGCTCGTCAACACGACATCGGAGCAGGCGGCCGCCACGGCGATGGACGTACGCACTCCCCATGGATCGCCATGGGTCGAACGAATCGAATGGAGCTGATGTGGCGATGGAGCGAACCGCGGTCAACCCGGTGACGTGGTCGGTGGAGATGGGGTTCAACCAGGGTGAGCTCGTCTCCGGGCACACGCGGACCCTGTACGTCTCGGGCCAGACGGCGATGAGCGACGAGGGCAAGCCGCAGCACGAGGGGGACATGGCGGGGCAGTTGGCGCTGAGCATCGACAACGTCGAGGCCGTACTCGGTGAGGCCGGCATGTCCCTCGCGAACCTCGTGCGGCTCAACGTCTACACGACCGACGTCGACCTGCTCTTCCAGCACTACGGCGAGCTGGCGGGCCGGTTGGGCGCCGCCGGGGTGGCGCCGACCACCACGATGCTCGGGGTGACGCGCCTGGCGATCCCCGGCCAGCTGGTCGAACTCGAGGGAACCGCCGTCGCGTGACGCGACCGTGGCGCCTCCGCTCCTCGCACCGGTTCGGCCGGCGCGAGGAGCGGACCGGCTTCGCCGGCACCCACGCCGACACCGCCGGTGCACGTCGCTCGTCGACCTCCACGTGATGACGCGGGAAACGGTGACGCAGGAAACGGTGACGCGGGAAACACGGAGAACAGGGCAACCATTCGGCGCCGTCATAGGTCTCCTGTTCGATCACGCCGGTGATCGAGCCTACGAGGAGACCATCATCACCGCCATACGCAAGACCCTCACCGCCACCGCAGTCGTCGGCGCCGTCCTGGCGGGTTCGGCCGCCTGTGGCACGGTGGAGCAGCTCTCCGCCGGGAAGAAGCTGGACCAGGCCTTCGAGAAGCTGGGCAAGGAGAAGTCGATCTCCTTCGAGCTGGACCTGGACGTCGACGCGAAGACCCTCAAGCTGTTGGACGCCGAGTCGGACCCGGCGCCCGGCGAGGAGATCCCCGACGAGGCCACGGAGCTGATCAGCGGTGCGAAGATCAGCGTCACCGTGGAGTCGAAGAAGGCGATCGACGAGTCCGAGGAGAAGGACTTCGTCGGTATGGCCATGAAGGTCAGCACCTCGGGCGGTGACCTCCTCGACTACCGGGTCGTCGGCGACTACACGTACGTCCGGTCCGACGTCGAGGCCCTCGGCAAGGCGATGGGCGCGCCCATGCCGCCGGCCGACCAGCTCCCTCCGGAGGCGAAGGGCCTCAAGAAGGTGCTGGACGGCGAGTGGATCAAGCTCAACACCAAGGAGATGGAGAAGGCCGGCCAGGACATGGCCAAGGGCATGGGCGAGGAGGCCGGCGCCACGCCGTCTCCGGAGGCCTCTCTGGACCCCAAGACCCAGAAGAAGCTCGTGGAGGCCCTCCGCGAGGTCATCGCCCGTGAGGTCGACTTCAAGACGGCCGGCGGCCAGGACGGCACCGAGCACATCACCGCCACGGCGCCTCTCCGCACCCTGCTCACGAAGCTGATCGGCGAGCTGCGTCCGCTGACCAAGGACCTGCCGCCCGGCATGGACCTGCCTTCCGACAAGGACCTGAAGGACACTCCCGACACCAAGGTGTCGGCCGACTTCACCCTCAAGAACGGCGAGCTGACCGAGGTGTACGTCGACCTCGCCGAGCTGGCGGAGAACGCGAAGGTCAAGAAGTTCGGTCTGGCCCTGAAGATGAGCGGCGGCACCAAGACGGTGGCCCCGGCCGGTGCCACCGAGATGAACCTGGAGGAGCTCATGGGCGGCTTCTTCGGCGCCATGATGCCCGACGAGGGCCTGGAAGAGGGCTTCGGGGAGGACTTCACCGAGGGCGCCGCGTAAGCACCCGGCGGAGCACCCGGTCCCGTGCACGGGGGAGGCACAGGACCGGGCTCTTCCTCACGGTACTGGCCGCGGGCCCTGCCGCGAAGGGTTCCGGCCCGTCACGGTCTTCTCGGTCGTCCCCGGCGCCGACGTACTCGGCCCGTCCTACTTCCGCGGCCTTGGCGGCGGAGCCCCGGTCCTGCTCCCGGTCTCGCCCCGGCGGCGGACGCGGGTGGCGAGCAGGCCGCCCAGGAAGCCGAAGAACAGGCCCCAGAGGAGGGCGAAGCCGACCGTCCTCCAGACGTGGGGGCGCAGGATCACCTCGCCGCCCAGGGAGTCCAGTTCGCCGATGCCGAGGACCGAGAGGCCGAGGCGCGCCTCCACCAGAGTCAGGGGGGCCGCGACCAGCATCGTCAGCGCGAAGGCGATTCCCAGGTGCAGGGCGTGCTGCCAGAGCCTGATCCGCGCCGGGGAGCGGACCGCGGCCACGAAGGCCGCCGCGAGGACCAGGACGGCCGCCACCGGGAGCAGCCACCACGCCCGGGCGTCCTCCGCCGCGAGGGTGCCCAGGTCGATCGTCGAGAGGTCCGTGCTGTCGCCCGTGCCGTCGCCCTGGCGCAGGACGGCGTCGAGGATCTGCGGCATCGGCAGGCCGAACGGGCCGTCGACCCTGCCCTCCCAGGAGCCTCCGATGCCCACGCCGAGCGCCAGCCAGGTGACGTTGGGCAGGCCGAGCAGGAGGACGGCGAGGGTCTCGGCGGCGTGGCCCTTGGTCGCCGCGACCACCACGCCGATGACCAGGCCCACGACCACGTACGCGAGGAGCAGCAGGAGCATCGCGTACGCCGCCGGCCGTACGGGTTCGTGGTAGCGGACGAACCGGGGCGGCAGCGGGGTTCTGCGGGAGACGAGGAGCGCGACGACGAGCACGCCGAGGATCCATAGCAGCCCGTAGAAGAGGGTCGGTCCGACGTCGGTGCGGAAGCCGACGGTGGGGTTCACGGCGTCGAGCAGCTCGCCGAAGATGTCCATCACGGCGTCCTGCTCGTTCCCGCCGCCGATGGTGAGGGGGAAGTCGTGCCGGGCGACGGCGGAGACGCCCGCCAGGGCCACGAGCCAGAGGACGACCGTGCTCACGACGCGGAGCAGGAGCTCGCGTGATTCGGCCACCGCGTGGTGCCTCAGGGGCCGCAGGAAGCAGTAGCCGGTGACCAGTGCGCCCACCAGGGTGACGGTCAGCGGCATGGCGGTCAGTTCGGCCTGGGTTCCGGCGAGGCCGCCGGCGTCGCCGGAGAGTTCGACCTTGCCGCCCGCGGCCATGACGACGACGGCGGCCAGGACGGCGGTGAAGCCGCCGGGCAGATCGCCCGCGCCCGCCGCCCAGAGGCCGAGACCCGCGACGATGCCCATCGCGACGAACCCGGCGACCACCGCGGCCAGGGACTGCAGGCCGACGCGGGCGAGAAGCCCGGTGGTGGTCGCGGCGGGCCGCGTGGAGGTGGGGAGCCGACTGCTCACCCTGCCCACGCTAGTACCGGTGCCGGTCGGCCGCTTGTGGACGGGACCGCACGGGTACGGCCCCGCCGGTCGGCCGCTCGTGCGCGGCCGCTCCTGGCCGGGCTCTGCCACTCGGGAGTCTCCGCTTGCGGGTACCCACCGTTCGGCGCACACAATGGGCCCGGAACGGAAGAAAGGGAAAAACGTGACTTCCCACCCGCCGTCCGGCCCTCCGTCGGTTCCTCCCGCAGGTCCCCCCTCGGGCCCTCTCTCGGGCCCTGGCGCACGCCCTGGATCCGCCGGACCCCCACCACCGCCCCACGGACCGCCCCACAGCGGCGCGGGCGGCGGCGGTTCGGGCGGCGGCCGTTCCTCCGGCGGTGGCGGTTCCTCCGGCGGTGGCGGCGGTGACGGTTCAGGGGGTGCCGGCGGTCCGGGCGGCACCGGCGGTTCCGGTGACGGCACCCCCGGCACCCCCGGCACCCCCGGCACCCCCGGCGACGGCGGCCGCGGCAAGGGCCCCTGGTGGCGTTCCGTCCCGAAGGTCGCCTCCATCACGGCTGTCGCGGTCGCGGCCGCCGCCCTGGCCGTGGTCCTCACCAACAGCCCCGACGACAAGAACGACACGGCGGGCTCCGGTGGCGGCGAGGTGTTCCTCCAGAACGCGGCCGCGTCCGGTCCCGACCCGTTCACCAAGTCGACGGCCCGCACCGGGACGGCCTCCGCCTCGCCGGCCTCGCTGCCTCCCCGTACCTCCTCGGCCACCCCCGAGGTGTCGGGCTCGACACCCGGCCTCTACGGCGGGACGCAGTCGGTGGCCAGCTGCGACGTGGAGCAGCAGGTCCGCTATCTCTCCGCCGAGCCCGCGAAGAACACCGCCTTCGCCTCCACCCTGGGCATCCAGGCGAACCAGGTGCCCGGCTATCTGCGCTCCCTGACCCCGCTTCAGCTCCGGGCCGACACCCGGGTGACGAACCACGGCTACAAGAACGGCGCCGCCACCACGTACCAGTCGGTGCTCCAGGCCGGAACGGCGGTCCTGGTCGACGACCGCGGGGTGCCCCGGGTGCGCTGCGCCTGCGGCAACCCGCTGACCCCGCCGGTGGCCCAGAAGTCCCCGAAGACGACGGGCACGCCGTGGCAGGGCTACAACTCCAGCCAGGTGGTCGTGGTGGCGCCGTCGGTCACGGTCGTCAACATCTTCGTGGTGTACGACCCGGAGGACGACAGCTGGTTCGCACGGCAGCAAGGGGACCACGGCAAGAACGACAAGCCGACCCCGCCGCCGCCCCCGCCGCCCACCAGGTCCCCGTCGACCTCGGCGTCCCCGTCCACCTCGACGTCGACGTCCCCGTCCGTCTCCCCTTCGACGCCGGTGCCGTGCGTGACGGTGACGGGCGACGAGACCCCGACGCCGAGCGACGGCGTGACACCCTCGCCGTGCCCCTCGACGCTCACCCCCTCGGAGTCGACGTCCTCGCCGCCGACCTCACCCCCGGACACGTCCCCGTCCACCGATGTGCCCCCGTCCGACACCACGCCCTCGGACGACACGACCCCGCAGGACGACACGTCGCCGTCGGCCGACGCGTCGGCGTCGGAGTCGGCGTCGGGCCCCGAGCCCGCGCCGGTCACGGAGAGTTAGGCGGTCGGGCCGGCGACGATCCGGCCGGTGCCGCTCACGGCTGCTCCACGGGGCGAGGACGGGTGGGCACGGGGGGCGCCTTCATCTCCGTGCGCAAGGCCCGCGAAGCCCGCGACGCCCGCGGGATCCCCCGGTTCCGCAGGCTCCGCAGCCGCGCCCCGATCCCCAGGGGCCGCACCGCCCGCTCCTCCGCACGCTGCTGCCACATCCGCTCGTCACGGTCGGTGAAGTGTCCGGACATCGGTCGTCCCCTTTCCCCGGTGAAAGTTGGCCACCAGGCCACTGGAAAGGAGTCTGTAACCTTATTGGCCCGGACAGCAGAGCCAATGAGGAGTGATTGGCATGGCAGTGGCACGCGTCGTCCATACAGCGGACCGGACCCTCACGGGCCGTCAGCTGGCCTCGCTCCTCACCCCGCCCCCGGAGGGCCGGTTCGGCTACCGGGAGCTCGCGCGGGCCGTCCGGGAGGCCCTGCTCGACGGCCGGGTGGCCCTGCGGCTGCGGCTGCCCGCCGAGCGTGAGCTCGCCACGGTGCTCGCGGTGAGCCGGACGACGGTCACGGGGGCGTACGACCTCCTCCGGGAGAGCGGGTACGCGCACAGCCGACGGGGCGCGGGCACCTGGACGGCGCTTCCGGAGGGCCAGGCCCCGACGGCGCTCGGGGCCTTCCACGACGACACCGGGGCGACCATCGACCTCGCCCTGGCCTCGCCGGAGGCCCCCGCCGAGGAACTCTCCGCCGCGCTGGCCTCGGCCGCCGCCGAGCTCCCCCGCTACGCCGCCACGCAGGGCTACCACCCGTACGGGCTTCCCTCGCTGCGTGCCGCCGTCGCCGCGCGCTACACCGCCCGCGGTCTGCCGACGCTCCCGGAGCAGATCCTCGTCACCACGGGTGCGCAGCAGGCCCTTTCCCTGGTGCTGACGCTGCTCGGGCGGTCCGGCGACCGGGTGCTCGCCGAGAACCCCTCGTACACCAACGCCCTCGACGCGATGCGGGGCCGCCTGCTCCGCATCACCCCGGTGCCGGTCACCGAGACCGGCTGGGACACCGGGCTCGTCGACGCCGCGCTCCGGCAGACCGCGCCGCGGCTCGCCTATCTGATCCCCGACTTCCACAACCCGACCGGGCACCTGATGCCGCAGGAGCAGCGGCGCGACCTGGCCCGGTCGGCGCGGGCCACCGGGACCTGGCTGGTGGTGGACGAGACGCTGACGGACATCGCGCTCGACGTGCCCGCGCCGCCGCCGTTCGCGGCGGCGACCGCGGGCGGTGACAGCGAGCAGATCGTCTCCGTGGGCTCGCTGAGCAAGAGCTGCTGGGGCGGTCTCCGGGTCGGCTGGGTGCGGGCCACGTCGCGGGTCGTGACCGAACTCGCCCGGGTGCGGATCACCGCGGACCTGTCCGGTTCCGTGCTGGACCAGTTGGTGGCCGTCGCCCTGATGGACCGGCTCGACGCGATCCTGCCGCGGCGCCTGTCGGAGCTGCGGCTGCGCAGGGACGCGCTGGCCTCGGCCCTGGCCCGCCATGTGCCGGAGTGGCGGTGGACGGTGCCGCCCGGCGGGATGTGCCTGTGGATCGACCTGGGCCGACCGGGTGCCTCCGCCCTCGCGGCCCGCGCTCTGCGGCACGGGGTACGGGTCGAGGGCGGCGCCCGGTTCGGTGTGGACCCCGGCACGCACGAGCACCGGCTGCGCCTTCCGTTCACCCTGCCCGAGGACGTCTACGAGCCGGCGGCGGAGCGGCTCGCCGCGGCCCTCGACGGGGCTCCTGGGCGCTTCGCCGACCCGGCGCTGCCGGACTGGGTGGCCTGAGGCGCTCCTCGCCGCGGGGGCTTATTCGGATGCCCTCCGACCGGGGTCCGTGTACGGTCCACCGAGTGGAACCATTGACCGACAAACAGATCCGCTCGTCCTTCGTGAACTGCACCAAGGGCGAGGCGGCACGCCTCAAGCTGCCGCTCGACTTCGCGGAACTCCCCTGGGAGGACCTGGACTTCCTCGGCTGGATCGACCCCGGTGCGCCGCTCCGCGCCCACCTGGTCGTCCCGCGCGCGGACGGCCCGGTCGGCGTGAGCCTGCGGGTCCCGGCCGCCGGGCGGACCAGCGCCATGAAGTCGAGCATGTGCCAGGTGTGTCTGACCGGGCACGCGTCCTCGGGCGTCACGCTCCTGGTGGCGCCCCTCGCCGGGCCCCGGGGCCGCGAGGGGAACACCGTCGGGATGTACCTCTGCGCCGACCTCGCCTGTTCCCTGTACGTGCGGGGCAGGCGGCAGCCGAAGCTGCGCGGGCGGCGCCAGGAGGAGTCCCTCACGCTCGACGAACAGGTCGCCCGCCTGACGGGCAACCTGGACGCCTTCGTCGACCGGGTGACGTCGGGCTGAGCCGGCGTCGGGCCGGCCCATGTCGGACCGGCCTTCCCGCAGGGCTCAGCGGAAGGCCTGTTCTCCGGTGAGCGCCTTGCCGATGACCAGGGAGTGGACCTCGCTCGTGCCCTCGTAGGTGAGCACCGACTCCAGGTTGTTGGCGTGGCGCAGCACCGGGTACTCCAGGGTGATGCCGTTGGCGCCCAGGATCGTGCGGCACTCGCGGGCGATGGCGATGGCCTCGCGGACGTTGTTCAGCTTGCCCACGCTGACCTGCTCCGGGGTGAGCGCGCCCGCGTCCTTGAGCCGCCCCAGGTGGAGGGCGAGCAGCATGCCCTTGCCGAGTTCGACGGACATGTCGGCGAGCTTCTGCTGCGTCAGCTGGTACGAGGCGAGGGAGCGGGCGAAGACGGTCCGGTCGCGGGCGTACGAGATCGCCGTCTCCAGGCAGTCGCGGGCGGCGCCGAGGGCGCCGAAGACGATGCCGAAGCGGGCCTCGTTGAGGCAGCCGAGCGGCCCGGACAGGCCCCGGGCCTCCGGCAGCACGGCGTCGGCCGGGAGGCGGACGTCCTCCATGACCAGTTCGCTGGTGACGCTCGCGCGCAGCGACAGCTTCATCTTGATCTCCGGGGCGCTGAACCCGGGGGTGCCGGCCGGCACGAGGAAGCCCCGTACACCGTCCTCGGTGCGGGCCCAGACGACGGCGACGTCGGCCACCGAGCCGTTGGTGATCCACATCTTCGTACCGTTGAGGATCCAGTCGGAGCCGTCGCGCTTGGCGTTGGTCCGCATGGCGCCCGGGTCGGAGCCGGCGTCGGGCTCGGTGAGGCCGAAGCAGCCGATGTACTCCCCCGCCGCCATCTTCGGCAGCCACTGCTGCTTCTGCTCCTCGGAGCCGTACTTCCAGATGGCGTACATCGCGAGCGAGCCCTGCACGGAGACGAGCGAGCGCAGTCCCGAGTCGACGGCCTCGAGCTCCAGACAGGCGAGGCCGTACGCGACGGCGTCGGTGCCCGCGCAGCCGTAGCCCTCCAGGTGCATGCCGAGCACGCCGATGCCGCCGAGGGTGCGGGCGAGTTCGCGGGCCGGGATCTCGCCCTTCTCGAACCAGCCGGCGACGTGCGGGCGCAGCTCGCGGTCGGCGACGGCGCGCACGGTCCGGCGGATCTCGCGCTCCTCGTCGGTCAGCAGTCCGTCGATGGCGAGCAGGTCGAAGGGGTGGACGGGGGCGGAGCTGGACTGCGACGACGATGGCGACTGCGACGACTTCACGGACGGCCTCCTGGCGGCTGTGGCGACTCGGCGAGGCGAAGCGTAGCCCCAGACCGGATATTGGATCCAGTATTGAAAATCCCATATCCCGGCCGTACGGTCCGGAGGGATCCGATCGCCAGCGAGGGAGAGCGGAATGCGCGCAGACCAGCCGGGCGCACCGGGGCCGACGGCGGCCGGTGCCCTGTCCGGGATCGTCGTCGCCGACTTCGGCCGGGTCCTGGCGGGGCCGTACATGACGATGCTCCTCGCCGACCTGGGCGCGGACGTGATCAAGATCGAGCGGCCGGGGTCCGGCGACGACACGCGCGCGTGGGGGCCGCCGTTCGCCGGCGGCGAGGCCACCTACTTCCTCGGGGTGAACCGCAACAAGCGCTCGGTCGCCCTCGACCTCACCGACCCCGACGGCCTGGCGGCGGCGCGCGCGATCGTGGACCGCGCGGACGTCCTGGTGGAGAACTTCCGCCCCGGCACGATGGAGAAGCTGGGCCTCGGGTACGAGGACGTGCGGGCGGCCAACCCCGGTCTCGTCTACTGCTCGGTGACCGGCTTCGGCACCGACGAGGGCGCCCGGCTGCCCGGCTACGACCTGCTCGTCCAGGCCATGGGCGGTCTCATGAGCGTGACGGGCGAACCGGACGGGCAGGGGACGAAGGCCGGGGTCGCCCTGGTCGACGTGATCACCGGGCTGCACGCGGGCATGGGCGTCCTCGCCGCCCTCCGCCACCGCGAGCGCACCGGCGAGGGCCAGCGGGTCGAGGTCTCGCTGCTCTCCTCCCTCCTCTCGGCGCTCACCAACCAGGCGGCCGCCCACCTCGGGGCGGGGGTCGTGCCGCGTGCGATGGGCAACCGGCACCCGAGCATCGCTCCGTACGAGGTGTTCGAGGCGCGGGACCGGCCGCTGGTCCTGGCCGTGGGCAACGACCGGCAGTTCCGCGTCCTGTGCGAGCGGCTCGGCCTGCCCGGACTCGCCGAGGATCCGCGCTTCGCGACCAACACGGCCCGGGTCGCCCACCGGGACGAGCTGGTGGCGGCGCTCTCCGGGCCGTTGGGGACCCGTACCGCCGACGGCTGGTTCGGGGAGCTCACCGCGGCCGGAGTGCCGTGCGGGCCGATCAACGACCTGGCCGCCGCGTTCGATCTCGCCGACCGTCTGGGGCTCGCCCCGCGGGTCCCGGAGTCCGCCGCCGGTCCCGGCCAGGTCGCCCATCCGGTCCGGCTGGGCGCGACCCCGCCGACGTACCGCGCCGCTCCCCCGCGGCTCGGCGAGCACACCGGGAGCGTGCTGGCCGCCCTGGGGCGGGCGGAGGAGAGCGCCGCGGAAGGTCCGTGACCCCGCGCGCGTAGGAAGATGGTCGGTGCCGGTGGAGAGAGCGTCCGGTGGGCAGCACGAGGGATCGGAAGGTCACAGGCGATGAGCAGCGCGGTGCAGAAACGGCGGCCGCAGACCGCCCAGCAGTTCGTTCTGGAGGAACTGCGGCGCGCCATCACCAGCGGGGAGCTGAGGCCCGGCGGGCAGATCCGCCAGGATGCCCTCGCGGCCCGGTTCGAGGTGAGCCGGGTGCCGCTGCGCGAGGCCCTGAAGGCCCTGGAGGCCGAGGGTCTGGTCGTCCATCACATCCACCGGGGCTACTTCGTCGCCGAGCTCTCGCTCGCCGATCTGGAGGAGATCTACCGGATCCGTGAACTCCTGGAGTCGGAGGCCGTACGGATGGCCGTGCGGCGGATGCCGGACGGCGTCGTGGCCGCGCTGGAGCGCGTCCAGCGCGAGGTGGAGCAGGCGGCCGACGCGGGCGACGTACCGGCGATGGCGGCGGCGAACCGGCGCTTCCACTTCACGCTCGTCGAGGCGTCGGGGATGCCGCGTCTGGTCCGTCTGATCGCGACCCTGTGGGACTCCACCGACGCGTACCGCTCGCTCTACTACACCGAGGACTCGCACCGGAAGCAGGCCGTCCGCGAGCACCGCGCGGTCATCTCCGCCGTCCGGCACGGCGACGAGGACGCCACCGTCCGCTGGTTGGACGAGCACAGGGCGCACGCGGTGGCGGCCTTGCGGAGGGTCCTGGACCTGGAGCGGGACTGAATCCCCGCCGACGGTGCTCGCCGACGGGGCGCACGCTCAGTCGAGACAGAACTCGTTGCCCTCGACGTCCCGCATCCCGATGCAGGCGTCGTGCCCGTCGTACAGCAGGCGCTCGCGTACCGCGCCGAGCGCCAAGAGCCGTGTGCACTCGGCCTCGAGCGCGGCCAGGCGCTCCTCGCCCACGAGCCCGGTGGCGACCCGGACGTCGAGGTGCACCCGGTTCTTGACGGCCTTGCCCTCGGGTACGCGCTGGAAGTACAGCCGCGGGCCCGCACCCGAGGGATCGGTGCACGCGAACCACGCCCCCCGCTCCTCGGCCGGCCGCGAGAGGCCGTACTCCTCCCAGGTGCCGGAACCCTTGGGCGGCGGCGGTACGACGTACCCCAGCACCTCGCACCAGAACCGTGCGACGCGCTCGGGATCCGCGCAGTCGAAGGTGACTTGGAACTCCCTGATCAACGGCATCGGCGCACCCTAGCAGGGGCACCGATTAGGCTTCTCGCCATGGATCACGGGGGATTGGTCAACATCGTCGACGTCGAGGCGACCTGCTGGGAGGGCGAACGCCCGCCCGGCGCCGTCAGCGAGATCATCGAGATAGGGCTGACGGTGGTCGACCCGGGCGCGGGTGAACGGGTCTCCCGGCACCGGATCCTGGTGCGGCCGGCCCGATCGAAGGTCAGCGCGTTCTGCACCGAACTGACCGGACTCACCCAGGCCGAGGTCGACACCGGTCTGGACTTCGCCGCCGCCTGCCGGCTCCTGGCGACCACGTACGAGGCGGGGCTGCGCCCCTGGGCGAGCTGGGGCGACTACGACCGCAAGCAGTTCGCCCACCAGTGCCGGGTCTCCGGCACCCCGTATCCCTTCGGCCGCCACCACACCAACGCCAAGGCCGTGTTCACCGAGGCGTACGGCCTGCGCAAGCGCCCCGGCATGGCGCGCGCCCTGGAGATCGCGGGACTGCCCCTGGAGGGGCGCCACCACCGGGGCGAGGACGACGCCTGGAACATCGCGGCGCTGGTGCTGCGGCTCGCGGAGCGGGGCGCGTGGCCGCCGGCCGGCGCCGTGGACGTTCCGTAGGCGCCTCGGGGACCTGCGGTTACCCTGGCGCCGGACGCGAGGAGGAACCATGGGGCGGATGCCGTCGGCCGAACGACGCAGACAGCTGGTCGACGCGGCGATCAGGGCGATGACCAGGGACGGGGTCGCCCGGACCACCACCCGGTCGATCTGCGCGGAGGCGGGTGTCTCGCTGAGCGTCTTCCACTACTGCTTCGAGTCCAAGCAGGCCCTCCTCGAAGCCGCGATCGAGACGATCAACAGCGACTACGTGGCGCGCGTGATGTCGGCGGTCGAGCCGGGTGCCACCCTGCGCGAGACCGTACGGGGCGCGCTCCAGTCGTACTGGGACCACGTCACGAGCCGCCCGGGCGAGCACATGCTGACGTACGACCTGACCCAGTACGCCCTGCGGGAGCCGGGGTTCGAGCATCTGGCGCGCGCCCAGTACGAGCAGTACGTGCTGTCGGCGGGCGCGCTCGTCGAGCAGGTCCGCGCGATGCGGGACATCGAACCGCGGGTGCCGGTGGAGACGGTCGCCCGGTACCTGGCGGCGGCGATCGACGGTCTCACCCTCCAGTTCCTGGTCGTCGGGGACGAGAAGACGGCGGCGACCCTGCTCGATCTGACGGCCGATCAACTGGTCTCGCTCATCGGCGAATAGGGTCCGCCCGTGCACTCGGGGGAAGCCGCACGCCCATCAACAGGTCATCTGTCCCGGACTATTGACTCACTCCTCCATCACCGCGATCCTCGGGGCGCCCGGTACTCCCCCACCGTCCGGAGGCATCGCTGACCATGACTCGACCCGTTTCGCGCAGGACCGGCGGCAGATCCGCCCTCCTCGCGCTGTTCCTCGCCCTGTCCGCCGTCCTCTTCGGCTCCGGTCCCGTCCCCGCCGCCGCCGGCGGTGCGTGGTGGGAGCCCACGTCCCGGCCCGCGGCCGACTCGCAGATCAATGTCACGGGCACGCCGTTCACGGGAACGGACGCGCAGGGCAAGGTGCGCGGCTTCGTCGACGCGCACAACCACCTGATGTCCAACGAGGGGTTCGGCGGCCGGCTCATCTGCGGCCAGACGTTCTCCGCGGCGGGCGCCGCCGAGGCGCTCAAGGACTGTCCCGAGCACTACCCCGACGGCTCGGGCGCGCTGTTCGAGAACATCACCGGCGGGGCCGACGGCCATCACGACCCGGTCGGCTGGCCCTCGTTCAAGGACTGGCCCGCCCACAACTCCCTGACGCACCAGCAGAACTACTACGCGTGGGTGGAGCGCGCCTGGCGCGGCGGGCAGCGCGTCCTCGTCAACGACCTGGTGACGAACGGCCTCATCTGCTCGATCCTGCCCCGTGACCGGAGCTGCGACGAGATGACGTCGATCCGCCTCCAGGCCCGGAAGACGTACGAACTCCAGGACTACGTCGACGGGATGTACGGCGGCCCCGGCAAGGGCTGGTTCCGGATCGTGACGTCCGCGGCGCAGGCGCGCTCGGTGATCGAGCAGGGCAAGCTCGCGGTCGTCCTGGGCGTCGAGACCTCGGAGCCCTTCGGCTGCAAGCAGATCCTCGATGTCGCACAGTGCAGCAAGGAGGACATCGACCGCGGTCTCGACGAGCTGTACGGGCTCGGCGTCCGCAGCATGTTCCTGTGCCACAAGTTCGACAACGCGCTCTGCGGTGTCCGCTTCGACTCCGGCACCATCGGTACGGCGGTCAACATCGGCCAGTTCCTGTCGACGGGCACCTTCTGGGCGACGGAGAAGTGCGCGGGCCCGCAGCACGACAACCCGATCGGGCTCGCGGCCGCCCCGGTGATGGCCTCCAAGCTGCCGCCGGGCGTGAGCACCCCCTCGTACGCCTCCGACGCGAAATGCAACACGCGTGGTCTGACCCGGCTCGGTGAGCACGCCCTGCGGGGCATGATCGACCGGGGCATGATGCTGGAACTCGACCACATGAGCGTCAAGGCCGCCGGGCGCGCCCTGGACATCCTGGAGTCCGAGGAGTACCCGGGCGTCCTGTCCACCCACAGCTGGATGGACATGGACTGGACGGAGCGGCTCTACAAGCTGGGCGGTTTCGTCGCCCAGTACATGCACGGGGCCGAGGGCTTCATCGGGGAGGCCGCCCAGAAGGCCGAGCTGCGCGCCAAGTACAAGGTCGGTCTCGGGTACGGCACCGACATGAACGGTGTCGGCGGCTGGCCGGGCCCGGTCGGCAGCGGGGCCCCGAACGCGGTGAAGTACCCCTTCCGCAGCTTCGACGGCGGCTCGGTGATCGACCGTCAGGTGACGGGCGAACGCACCTGGGACCTCAACACCGACGGCGCGGCGCACAACGGCCTGGTCCCGGACTGGGTCGAGCAGATCCGGCTCAGTGGCGGCCAGGGCGTCGTGAACGAGCTGGCCTCCGGCGCGGAGTCGTACCTGACCACGTGGAAGGCGACCGAGAACCACGAGCCGGGGGTCAACCTCGCGAAGGGCGCGCCGGGTTCGGCGAGCTCCTCGGAGTGGAACCCGTTCGTCAGCTACGCGCCGGGCCGCGCGCTCGACGGCGACACCGGCTCGCGCTGGGCCAGCGACTGGTCGGACGACCAGTGGCTGGGCGTGGACCTCGGGGCCGTCCGCAGGGTGGGCCGGGTCACCCTGGACTGGGAGCGCGCGTACGCGCGTCAGTACCGGATCGACGTGTCGGAGAACGGCACGGACTGGCGGACGGTGTGGTCCACGGACGCCGGTGACGGCGGGTACGACACGGCGGAGTTCCCGTCGACGTCGGCCCGTTACGTACGGATCCACGGCGAGCGGCGGGCGACCCAGTGGGGCTATTCGCTCTACGAGGTCGCGGTGCACAGAGCCTGAGCAGATGAGCGGGGGCCGGCCGGATCGTCCTGCGATC